>CAZTCY010000092.1:0-10160 GCA_964612715.1 uncultured Nitrosomonas sp.
AGGCAGAGGTCTGCAAAACCTCCATCCCCGGTTCAAATCCGGGCGGCGCCTCCACTTTCACTGAGCAAATCGAGACCTTTTGCTTTCGCTTGCTGGCGAAAGTGACCCCGGCTGTCCCTTCTTTGTCCCTGTGAGCCCGGAGAGCTGCATCGCAGCCGTGCGGAGATCCCCGTCCGACACGATGTTGTAGCGCTGGAACACGCTCGCCGTCTTGTGTCCGGTGAGTTTCATCGCCACGCGCTCAGGCACGCCACGTCGCACCATGTTCCGGACCGCGGTGCGTCGGAGATCGTGCGGGATGCGACCAGGGCAGCCGGCATTGACGCACGCGGTCTTCCAGGCTTTCGTGAACGACGTCATCCGCCTCGGGGCCTTCGTCCCGCCGCGGCCCTGCGCCACCATGCGCCAGAAGACCCACGGCACGAGCTGGCCGGCCTTCTTCAGCGTCAGGTGCTCGGCGTGCTGCTGCTCGAGCAGCGTCCGTAAATCATCCGTGAGCGGGAACACGCGGCCTTCGCGGTTCTTCGTCGTGCCCGCGTCGAGGCGGACTTCGCCGGCTTGCAGGTCCACCTGCCGCCATTCCAGGGGCAGGACTTCCGAGGCGATCCGCCAGCCGGTGATGTACGCAAACTCGATAACGGGCCGCAGGTGGTCGGGGAGGTGTGCCACCACGCTGGCGTACTGCTCCGGTTCGAAGAATCCCGTCCGGACGTTGTCTTCGCGTAGGAGCGGAATGTGTGGACGGTGAAGCAGCTTGCCGCTCTGCACGGCCAGGACAAAGATCCGCTTGAGCGTGGTTAACTCGCGGTTAATCTCGGCGTTCGAAGGTGCGCCGGTCTCGCGTTCCTGTGGAGCCACCGTCACCACGGAGCCATCCTTGCGCTTCAGCTCGTAGCCCTTCTTCGTCATCACGGTCTGGGCCTGTCGTGCGGCAACGTAGGCACGGACATCGGCCGTGGTGATTGACGCCATGCGCCGGCCGCCGAAGTAGGGCGTCAGGTGCTTCTCGATGCGGCGCTCGAGCACACGAAGCGAGCGTTTCCCGTTCGTCGTGTAGTCGTGGATCACGTCCTGCGCGGCTTCCTCGAACCGCAGGCGCCCGATTTTGGCGCTCACCGGCACGCCCTTCGCGACGTCTCCTTCGCGCAGCCGGAGCAGATCGACCGCCACGCCTTTCTTGGCGCTGCCGGAGCTTTCCTCGTGGCGTTTGCCGGCGCGATAGTACCGAATCCACCAGACCCCGCCACGTTTCCTGAGTTGACCCATGGGTTCCTCCGTCTACTTCGTCTTGGCCGAGCGTGGCCGCCGGGCAACGCGGACATTCGGGCTGGCCGCTTTGACTTTGCGCACGTACTTCGCGTGACTCATTTCTGACACACGCTCGCGATTCTTTGCTCGCCACGCCCGCACTCGCTCCGTTCCGCCACAGTTCGGATGGCAGCGCTTCTGTTGTGGGCGCGTGTAGGAGAAGAGCCGTCCGCAGGCGCAGCGTCGGAGTCGCGGGCCGACTTGGATCAGCACGTCAGCGACAGCCGCAAGGATGTGTGTGATGCCTTCCGCCTTCGTGACCGATACCACGCCCTTGCTGGTCCAGCGCACGCCATCGCCAACGGGTTGAGGCCACCAGACGAAGCCTCCTGGCTCGAGCTGCTGCAGAGTGTCTCGGACCGCCCGTTGAATCGAAGTCACGTCACCGGGAGCGATGAGCCGTTCCAAGTCCGCCGCGGTCCTCGTATCGCCTGCCCACGCTCGAACGTGCATGATCACGAACCACTGGACGTCGCTCGCTGCTTCATCGAGGTCCTGCTCGGCGCTGAGCGTTTGAGTGACGAAATCTCCGAGCCACCACAGCTGCTCGCTCGGCGAGGTGCCAATGCGCTGGGTCCTCGTGCCGATTGTCTGCAGCCAATCGACCACCTGCTGTCGCGCCTGTCGGACCTGCCGAGGTGTGTAACGACGACTCACGCGTAAACCCCCCTTTCGTTGTACGGAACTAATGTGTAATCGCATGCTGGCGTATCACGATTACAGGCCGTATTCTAGGCATAGCCATGCCAGCAATGGAAGGAAAAAGAGCGCCGGCCATCCCCTATCTCCGGCCATTCAAACAGGCCGTGACGGAGTCCGGGCTCGCGTACACCTCGATGCGGGACGCCGCCTTCCGGGGGGAGATCCCTGTCGTGAGGATCGGGCGAGCCTGGTATCTCGACATGCGCGACCTCACCGACTTCATCGCCTCCCACAAGGAGCGGCTGTCGGCATGATGTCTTCACTCGACCCGACCGACGGCGCTCAAGTGAGGGCGTGGGCTGAGGCCTTTGGCTCGACTCCGGCCGAGCGCCTGAAGGTGATCAGGGACATGTTGGCCCACGCCAACGCCGATCGCATGGACGAGGCCGATCGGGCGATCGCCCGATCGGCACTCGAACTAATCCAGCGGGAGCAGGTCGCGTGAGCCGGGTAGAAGTACTCGCTGATCTCTTCCGGGAGCGGCCGCTCGTCTGGATTGACGGGCGTGAGCTGGAGATTGCCGGCCGGTATGCCTGGCGCACGCGCATCAGCGACCTGCGCCGGCTGCCGTTCAACATGACGATCGACAACCGCCAGCGGCGTGTCGGGCGTCCGGACGGGACGCACTACGTCGTCAGCGAATACCGATTTGTTCCGGTAGGAATTCCGGCACGGCCGGAGACTGAAGACACAAACAGCGGGGTTGCTGTGGCGGCGCCCCCGCTGCTGTTCTGACTGGATGAACCCGACCACGGTAGGACCGTTGCCGGTGCGACAAATATAACACATGTCGCACGAAGGACGGTCGGCGTCACCAGGAGGGTAAACCCACGAGGGTGACGCGACATGGCCAGCCGGTGACTCGGGACACAGAGCCGGCGACCTGGAGCCAGATGGTCAGAGGGTGTGTGGGACGGCGTGCGACGCCGACGACAGTCTGACCTGCCTGCAGCGTGTCGTCACGCGACTGCAGGGCCTATGCGACGGGCGACGGCGACGGGCTGTCGGTCACGCGCTGAGGCGGTGGCTGCCCAGGCATGGGGAGCCTCTGCCTCGCTCAGGGCTCAGGCTCAAGGCTGTTGAGGACGTACGAGAGACGTGCATGGCGAATAGATCGAGCGAGTGCAGCAGCGAGTTCGTGGTGGGCGAGGAGTACCGCGGGACCTGTGTGCATTGGGTGGACCAGGGACGAGGGTACGGGTTCGTTCACGTCGCCGGCATGTCATGCGACGTCTTCGTGAGTGCGCGCGCGTTGCTCGAGGCTGCCGCGCTGGAGCGTGGTGATTGGGTCGCCTTCGAGGCGCGCATGGATGATCACGGCCGGATCTTTGGCGACCAAGTGAGGTTCGCGGATGTCTGACGCCACAACTGAGGCGGATCGTGTGCTCGCCGCCCTGGCCGGTGACATGACAGCCGTTGAGGCGCTCTACTTGCGCTTCTTCGGGCCGATGGTCCGGATGGCGCGTCAGTACGGCGCCTCGCCGGAGGACGCCACCGATGTCGTCCATCACCTGTTCGCGCAGCTCGTCGAGGGACGCGGCTGGAGCGTCGAGGCCGCGAAGCTCCCACCTGACGGACAACTGACCCCGTTCCTCCAGACGATGGTGAAGTTCCGCGTGTGGGCGCTTCACGCGCACGACAAGTACCACGGATCACCGCCCGAGTCCGACGAGGACATCCTAGTACCGTTCTGGGGCTATCACTTCCTCGGACCGGAGGATCAGGCCCTCCGGCGGGAACGTCTGCAGATCCTGAGTTGGGCGATCGCCAGCTTGCCACGACGGCTCCGACAGGTCGCCCGGCTGCGCTACCACCAGTGTCTCAGTGGCCCAGCGATTGCCGCTGCGCTCGGCTTGCAGCCCGCCACCATTCCCACCTACTTGCAGACCATCCGCACCAAGCTCCGTCCGGTTATCGCGGACGTCTATCAGCTGACCACGTCGCACGCGCGCGTACGCCCGACGCGATTCGGGAACGGCCATCACGGGCACCGCCATAGCGACGCCGCGAAGCAGCGCATACGTGAGGCCAGGCGCCGACGGAAAGGCGTGGCCGCCTGATGCCGATGCTCCCCCCGCATCGCTGTGCGACCTGCCGCATGCTGCTGACGGCGCGTCGCTGCCCGACCTGCGCCCGTGCCCGCAAGCCCCAACACGCCCGGTGTTACAGCGGTGGAGGCTACTACGGACGCGCGTGGCGCAAGGTCCGCGCCGCCCACCTCGCCGCGCATCCCTGGTGTGTGGACTGTGGACAGCTGGCGGATGAAGTCGATCACGTCATTCCACATCGTGGTGACCGCGAGCTGTTCGACCGACTCGACAACCTCGCGTCGCGATGTAAGTCGTGCCACTCGCAGAAGACCGCGCGCGAGACGCTGCACGGGGATAGCGGAATCACTGGGCGACGGGCCGACGGACAGCGCCGCGCGGGCAAATGTTTACAGCGTCAACTTTCTGACGGGGGCCGGCGTGGGTAAACGAGGGCCGGCCCGGCTGCCGGCGTCGGTTCGCGCTCGGCGTGGGACGCTCCGGCCTGACCGGGTCGACCCATCGACGTCACCCGTAGCGCGCGGGTCCGCGCCGGAGCCCGTTGCCCGCGACTACGCCGCTATCGCTGACGGCTACATGGCCGACGTCCTGGCCGGCCGCCGCGTGGCGTGCCGGTGGGTGCGGCTGGCCTGCGACCGGTTCCTGCGCATGCGTGAGCGCGCCACGACCCCAGACGCGCCGTGGACGTGGTCGCCGTCGCACGTCGCCGACGTCTGCGCCTTCATCGAGCAACTACCGCATGTGGAGGGCCGGTGGTCGTCGGACACGCTGACGCTGCAGCCGTGGCAGGTGTTCATCCTGGCGGCCGTCTACGGGTTCCGACTGACCGACGGGCGGCGGCTTGTGACCACCGTGTTCTTTCAGGTCGCCCGGAAGAGCGCGAAATCGACGCTCGTGGCCGCAATGGCGCTCTATCACCTGGCACACGAGGACGAGCCCGGTGCGCAGGTGGTGTGCGGCGCGACGACGGGCGCGCAGGCCCGGATCGTGTTCGGGATCCTGCAGCGCATGGTTCGCCGCTCCGCCTGGCTCCGTGAGCTGGGCTTCGAGGCCTGGGCGAACAGCGTCACCTTCCGCGACGACGGCACGGCCAAACCGATCAACGCGAAGAGCAGCACGCAAGACGGTCTGAATCCGAGCTTCATCAGCCTCGACGAGTCGCACGCGCAAGACTTTCTGTTGCATGACGTGTTGAAGTCGGCGCAGGGCGCGCGCGCCAATCCGATGCTGCTGGCGCCGACGACCGCCGGCTACAGCCTGACGTCGGTCGGGTTTGCGCTCCGCTCGACGGCGCAGAAGCTGCTCGACGGCGTGATCGAGAGCGATCACACATTCGTCGTGCTGTACGAGCTGGACGAGGCCGACGACTGGCGCGACGAGGCGGCGTGGATCAAGGCGGCGCCGATGCTCGGGACTACTCCAACGCTCGACTACGTCCGACGCTACTGCGCCGACGCGCAAGCGACGCCAGGCCTGCAAGGAGAGTTTGAAGTCAAGGTCTGTAATCGCTGGCTACACAGCGCCTCGACCTGGCTGTCGGTGGCGGCGTGGGACCGCTGCGCCGATCTGGCGCTCCGCCTCGATGACTTCGCGCACGAGCCGTGCTGGATCGGCGTGGACTTGGCCGAACGCGACGACATCGCCGCCGTCGCCCTGCTATTCCGTCGTGGCGAGCTCGTCTACACGTTCGTCCGCGGCTACTTGCCCGAGCAGGTCGTGAGTGAGCGGAGCCGGGCCGTGCCGGAGTATCGCGCGTGGGTCAAGTCGGGCGAGCTTGTCACCACATCCGGCAACATGACCGACTACCAGACCATCGAGGCCGACATCCGCGGCTGGTGTGAGGGCTTCGACGTCCAGGAGATCGTGTTCGAGCGCTACGGCGCCTTGAACGTGGCTGCGAACCTGGCCAATGACGGGCTGCCGGCGCGCATCGAGAGCAAGAACGCCAAGGTCTTCACGCCGCCGGCGAAGGACCTCGAGGCCCGCGTCCGGGCCGGGAAGGTGCGGCATGCGGGCACGTCGTTCCTGACGTGGCAGATCTCGAACACCTGCGTCGAGCGACGCCGTGACGGCTCGCTCCTACCCACGAAGGACGCGGCCGAGTCGCCCAACAAGATTGACGCCGTCGACGCGTTGCTGCTGGCGCTGGGGGCGCTGGTGCAGTCGCCCACGACGCCCGTCTACGAGCCCGCCATCCATGTGCTGGAGGTGGCATGAGTCTGCGGTTGACGGTTCGCCGAGCCGACCGCTCAGGTTGCCGATGGGTCACCGACCCCGGCGATTCGTTCGTTTCACCGTAGGGATACCCATCATGGAGATTCAGGACTTCACGAAGACCACGACCCTCGTTCCCTTGGCCGAGCTGACCAGCCTGGCCGCCCATCGCGCCGCGTTCGGCGACGACGTTCTCGCCGCCTTCCGCACGCAGATCGAGCTGCGGAGCGCGACGGCACAGGCGGTGCTGAGCGCCGCCGAGACGGCCGGCCGTGACTCGCTGCTGGCGTCCGAGCAGCGCAGTTACGACAGCGCCATTCGGGAGCGGGATTCGATCCTCTCGCTCCAACAGGCCGTGGAGCGGCGCACCGAGCAGCGGGCTCACGTCCCCGCCACGCAGGTCGGGACGCCCGAGACCCGGACTGCGGATCTGTCCCCGGTGCTCGGCCGCGAGCAGCGGTGTGCGGACTGGCTGCGGGCCCGCGGCGGCGCGCGCTTCGCCGATGAGGCCGGCGCCGAGACCGCCCGCTTCGGGGCCGTCGTGCGGGCCCTGGCCCTCGGCGATCGGCGCGGGCTGAGCGCCCTCGAGCAGCGCGCGCTGAGCGAGGGCACTGGGGCGGCGGGCGGCTTCACCGTGCCCGAGATCCTGGCCACGTCGTTCATCGACCGCGTGCGGAACAGCATGGTCGTGATGCGGGCCGGCGCGCAGACCGTGCCGATGTCGAGCGACGTGCTCCACATCGCGCGCCTCGCGCAACCGGGCATCATGACGACCGGGTCGCCGTCCACGCCGGCCGCGGTCGGCGCCTGGAAGGCGGAGAACAACCCGATCGTCGAAGGCGAGATCGGACTGGAGCGCGTCACGTTCACGGCACGGACCCTGCCGCTGCTGCTCAAGCTGTCCGTCGAGTTGTCGGAGGACAGCGCGAACATCGACACCATCATCGAGCGGGAACTGGCCGCCGCGATGGCGCTCGAGCTCGACCGCGTCGCGCTGGTCGGATCGGGCATGGCCCCCGAGCCGAAGGGCATCCTGAACCAGTCCGGTGTCGCGGTGTCGAGCTTCAGCGGCGCGGTGCCGAGCACGCACGACTTCATGGTCGATGCGGTCGGCCGGCTGTGGGCGCTCAACCACGAGCCGAACGCCTTCCTCATGAACGCCGCCTTGGCGACCCGGATCGCCAAGCTCAAGGAGGGCGCCTCGAATCAGCCCCTCCGGATCCCGGAAGCCATCGCGTCGGTCGCGCGCTTCCGCACCAACCAGATCGGCGTGGCGAATAGCAGCCCGGACAGCACGCGGCTGTTCACAGGCGACTTCTCGCAGCTCCTGATCGGCCTCCGCACGTCGTTCACGCTCGAGGTGTCCCGCGTCGCCGCGGAGGCCTTCGAGCACCTGCAGATCGCGGTCCGGGCGTATCTCCGGGCCGACGTGCAGCTCGCGCATCCCGAAGCCTTCGACGTGCTCGACAGCGTCGGGTACTGAGGCCGGGTCCCTGGCTGGCCGGCGGATGTCCGGTCAGCCAGGGTTCACCGTGAAGGAGACCGTATGACGTGGAAGTTCTGGGAGCGACGATCGCGGTCGGTGTGGACCTCGACGGAGAGCGCCGCGAAGTTCTGGGCGCTGTTCGGGGGCGGCCAGACGGCCGCCGGCATCGAGGTGACTCCCGAGAAGGCGGTCACCGTACCGGCCGTCTTCGCCTGCATTGCCGTGCTGTCGCAGGATGTGGCCCGGACGCCGATCCGGCTGCGCCGCAAGGTGGGCGACGACACCTTCGTCGACGCCACCGATCATCCCCTCTTCGAGATCCTGCACGACCTCCCGAACCCGGAGCAGACAGCGTACGACGTGAAGGCGACGATGATGCGGCACCTCCTCACCTACCGCCGGGCCTACGCGGAGATCGTCCGCGTCGATGGCGAGGTGCAGGCGTTGTGGCCGCTCGACCCGCGGGCGATGCGCGTTGATCGAGACGAGGGCCGGCGGAAGCGCTGGACCTACACCGCCGGGGGGCGGACGCAGACCTGGACCTTCGACCCGTCCCAGCCGCCGATCTTCGAGCTGGTTCACGAGTCGCCCATTGATCGCTGTCGGGAATTGATCGGCACGGCGCTGGCCCTGCAGACCTTCACGGCCCGGTTCTTCAGTTCCGGTGGCCGTGTGGCCGGCGCGCTGAAGGTCGACGGCAAGCTGTCGCAGGACTCGATCGACCGCCTGCGCGAGAACTGGCAGGCCATCCACGGCGGGGTCGGGAACACCCACAAGGTCGCCATCCTTGACGGTGGGCTCACCTATCTGCCGCTCGGCACCGACAACGAGAAGAGTCAGTTGAGCGAGCTGCAGCACGCGATCAACACCATGATCGCCGGCACCTTCCGGGTGCCGACCTGGAAGATCGGCGACCTGACCAAGACGAGCTACAGCAACATGGAGGCCGGCGAGCTCGGCTACGTCACCAGCACGCTCGATCCGTTCTTCCAATGTTGGGAGGACGCGATGCGGCGCGACCTGCTCACGACACGGCAGTACGGCCGCTACACCGTCACCTTCGATCGCCAATCGCTCATTCGCAACGACGTGAAGAACCTGCACGAGGCGCTGGCCAAGGGCATCCAGTCCGGCATCTACAGCCAGAACGACGCGCGCCGACAGCTCGGCCTGAACCCAATCGCGGACGGCGATCGCTACCTCGTGAACAGCGCGCTCGTGCCGGTGAGCGAGACCGGAGATCCCCATGTTGGCTGAACCCCTCGAACGTCGGGCCTCCGCCGACATCGGCGCCGCCGGCCGGCGCGTGACCGGCTACGCGATCGTCTTCAACGAACTCTCCGAAGACCTCGGCGGGTTCCGCGAGATCATCGAGCCGAGCGCGGTGGATCGTACGTTCCGCGAACACGTCGACGTCCGGGCGCTGGCGAACCACGATCCGGCGCAGGTGCTCGGTCGCGTGTCAGCGGGCACGCTGCAGCTAGAGAAGGACGGGCACGGTCTGAAGGTCTCGATCGACCTGCCGAAGACGAGCGTCGGGAACGACCTGCTCGAACTGGTCAGCCGGCGGGACGTCAACGGGATGAGCTTCACCTTTGCCGTGGTGCGGCCGGATGGGGAGCGGTTCGAGCGGCGGGCCGAGGGGCCGGTCCGTGTCGTCTCGGACATGCGGGTCCACGAAGTCTCGATCGTCACGTTCCCGGCCTACCAGCAGACGGATGTCCAGGTGGCGCGGCGGTC
This sequence comes from uncultured Nitrosomonas sp., assembly GCA_964612715.1. Classification (GTDB taxonomy): domain Bacteria; phylum Pseudomonadota; class Gammaproteobacteria; order Burkholderiales; family Nitrosomonadaceae; genus Nitrosomonas. The sequence goes on from CAZTCY010000092.1 coordinate 9,499, forward strand.
GTTCCTGTCCTCGATGCCGTCGGGCCAGTCGATCGCCTGGCTGCGCCAGTGGGCGAAGGCACACGGTCATCTCGTGGACTGACCATCTTGCCGCGGGGAGCGCGGCGAGCGCGGATTTGGCCGAGGGCGGCCCTGTGTCGGGGCCGCTCTCCCGCGCGATGACACTCAGATCGGCGTGGGGGGCACACGCCGTAGGGCCACGCGGAGAGCGGCGTGGGCCGGCCGGCGGTTCGGGCATACCGGGCCGCCGGTTTGCTCTGTACGTCGGTTGAGGCATACTGCCGCGCTGAAGGAGACGACGATGCCTGACGACATGCAGAGCGACCAGTGGCACCATTTCTACTTTGCGGCCCTGGCCGGCGTCATTGCACAGCAGGGCGTGCCGACGTCGACGGTGATCGCAGACGTCCTGAAGCGTTGCGCGGCGTTTGCCGATGACGCCGTGGCGGAGTTGGAGCGCGGGAAGGCCGAGCCTGAGTATCAGATGTTCTTCGTCGGAGGCAACCGGCCCTGACCCCCTATCTGACCCCCTAGCCGTTGGACATAGGCGAAAGTGCTGGACACCAGCGGACGCTAGTGGACAATTTGCTAAATGATTCTGTCTACCTGTGTCCAGCACTTTCGCCTATGTCCAACGGCTAGGGGGTCAGATAGGGGGTCAG
>CAZTCY010000093.1:0-10152 GCA_964612715.1 uncultured Nitrosomonas sp.
GACAGGAGTATGCGCGCAGTTTCAGTTATACGCCGGGCGTGATTTCCGAAGAAGGCATTTTTCTGGCCAATTCTACCGCCTGGTATCCGCAATTTGAAAATCCGATGGTATCTTTCCGGTTAAATATCAGCCTGCCGGCAGACTGGGACGCGGTCAGTCAGGGACGCTTGCTCAACGCGCAGCAGACCGGACAACAGCGTACCGTAGTCTGGGAGGAACTGCATCCACAGGACGACATTTATCTTGTTGCGGGACGCTACCGACGCTATGCCCAGTCAACAGGTGCTGTTGAAGCGTTGGTTTATTTACGCGAAGCGGACGAGGTGTTGGCAAAAAAATATCTGGATGTTACCGCACAGTATATCGGTATGTATAACAAACTGCTCGGGCCGTATCCCTATGCCAAATTTGCGCTGGTCGAGAATTTCTGGGAAACCGGTTACGGCATGCCATCGTTTACTTTGCTGGGCCCCAAAGTCATTCGCTTCCCTTTTATTCTGCACTCATCCTATCCGCATGAAATTCTGCATAATTATTGGGGCAACGGTGTGTTTGTCGATTATGCTGAAGGTAATTGGGCGGAAGGATTGACGGCGTATCTCGCCGACCATCTGGTCAATGAACAACGCGGTAAGGGTGAAGAATACCGGCGGGATGTTCTGCAAAAATATGTGGATTTTGTCGGTAAAGAACGTGATTTTCCAATTGCACGTTTTGTGTCACGGCATAGTTCAAGTTCCGAAGCGGTGGGTTATGGTAAAACGATGATGTTTTTCCATATGTTGCGGCAGGAAGTGGGGGATGCGGATTTTATCCGCGTATTGCAGCGGTTTTACAGTCAGTTTAAATTCAAACAGGCGACTTTTGATGATTTGCAACATATCTTCAGTGAAGTCGTAAACCGGGATTTTTCCGCATTTTTTGAGCAATGGGTTTATCGAAGCGGTGCGCCTGATCTGGTTATTGAGTCGGCATCTGCGACCAGAACAGCACAGGGCCATAAGCTTAAAGCGTTACTGAAGCAAACCCAGCCGGGTGAGCTATATCAGTTGCAAGTGCCTATCGTCGTGCATCTGGAAAATGAAGAACAGGCCTATCATTCACAAATCGTCTTGCAACAGCGTATCCATGAGATTGAACTGGATTTTGCAACCCGGCCTTTGCGTATCGAAGTTGATCCGCAATTTGACGTTTTCCGGCGTCTGGACAACCGTGAAATACCTTCTGCGCTGTCGCAGGGATTCGGCGCGGAAGACCCACTGTTGATTCTACCGGTGGATGCCGATGGCCGGATTCTTCAAGCATACAAAGATTTGGCGAATAACTGGCAAAGAACGCAGCCCGGACAATTTGAAGTGAAACTGGATAATGAATTGGATGTGCTGCCGTTGGATCGTGTTGTCTGGATTATGGGATGGCAGAACCGGTTTGCGAATCATGTGATTGAAGCTTTATCCGGACAATCGGTACATTATGCTGACACGATATTCACGCTGGATAGTCAGAATTTTATACCGGATGAACATTCAATCGTACTGACTGCCAGACAGCCTGCCGATCCGGATCGAACGCTGTTATGGGTGGCCGGAAATACATCACAGGCGATAGCCGAATTAGCACGCAAATTGCCGCATTACCGTAAATACAGCTATCTTGCTTTTCAAGGCGATGAACTGACCAATGTGCTTAAAGGCCAATGGCCGATAATCAGCTCACCGTTATCACTGATGGTGCGGCAAGTGGACGGTAAAATCGCGGACGGTAAAATCATTAATCCTCTGCAAGCCGGCAAGCTGGCATCGCGACCGGCTCTGGCGCAATTACCGCCATTTTTTTCTGTGGATCGAATGATGACTGACATTGCTTTCCTGGCGAGTGAGTCACTAAAAGGGCGTGAGCTGGGAAGCATCGAACTCGATCAAGCTGCCGACTATATCGCGCAGCAGTTTCACCTTGCCGGTCTGCAACCCGGAGGGGATGGCAATAATTTTATGCAATCCTGGCGGCAAGATGTGGGAACGCCCAAAGGTAAAGTTACATTACGCAATGTAATTGGCGTTTTACCCGGGAAAAACCCCGAGCTGACAGCAGAAAGTTTGGTCATCGGCGCGCATTACGATCATCTCGGTACGGGCTGGCCGGATGTGAAGGCCGGAAACGCGGGAAAAATCCATTACGGTGCGGATGACAATGCCAGCGGCGTCGCCGTTATGCTGGAGCTGGCCAGGCAGGTGGTGGAAAAATGGCAACCCGAGCGCAGTATCGTTTTTGTTGCATTCACCGGTGAAGAATCGGGTCTGCTGGGCGCCCGATATTATCTGAGTAACACAAAGCGGTATCCCGCGGAAAAAATTACGGCTATGCTGAATCTGGATACTGTGGGACGGCTTGGTGAGAATCCGGTAACGCTATTCGGAACCGGCAGTGCGCGTGAATGGGTGCATATTTTTCGTGGTGCAGGATTCGTTACCGGAATTCCGGTGAATGCGGTGGCTAATGATTTCGGTTCCAGTGATCAAACTGCTTTTATCGAAGCCGGTATCCCGGCAGTACAGTTTTTCGCCAGTGCGCATGAAGACTATCATGCACCCGGTGATACCATCGACAAAATCGATGCAGACGGGCTTGTCAGGGTGGCTGCCGTGCTTAAAGAAGCCGTCGAGTATTTATCGAATCGGATTGAACCACTGACCGTTACACTGCAGTCCAGGGATACTTCTGTTGAAGCGAATGCGCCAGCATCGGAGCATGTTCCGCATGCCAGACGCAGCGCAAGTCTGGGTACAGTGCCCGATTTTTCCTATCAGGGTGAAGGTGTGCGTGTTGATAGCGTAATGCCGGATTCTCCGGCGGAGCAGGTACAATTAAGAGCTGGTGATATTCTACTTCAGCTTGCCGGCAACCCGGTCGTTGACCTGAAAGCGTATGCCGATATTTTGAGATCGCTGAAAGCTGGACAAAAAGTGGAATTGGAATATCGCAGAGAAGATAAGGTGAGTGTCATTGAGGTGGTGCTTGGGGCGCGCTAACGGAGGTGCTTAACGTATTCGAATGCGCTCCGCGTACGATCGTCGTTTCTGTACTAACACTGTGAACTTTAATGAAATAATAATGCTCTCAAGGAGTGGAATAACAGACCGGAAGCGAGCGTTATGATTGTAATTGTAATTGCGTTGATGTGTTATGTTGAAAAGAGGATTGCAGGCCTGATCACGCATGTGTGTAAATTATTTTTACACTTTATTGAGCGCAAAAAAGTAGAATAGCGTTTCTTGGAAAGAAATTGAGAACGTCTTTTTTACTATCTGATTTCGTAGTTATTTTTTTAATACATTTCTGGATTTTTCATGAACCTAAGAATCTTGGCCTCATTGTTGATATTCGGTCTCACGGCATGTGCGCAGCTTCCCACGCATGAAGGTGGAGAAAAAAGTGAAAAATCCCCGGCTATCCAGGAAAAAACACAATCTGAAATTGCTGAGGAAGCTGACGCGCCGGACTCGGATTATGAGATTGATGTGTCCAAACTTCCCAGGCAGGAATTGACTGCGACCATCCTGTTTGATTTTCTGCTCGGTGAAACCGCTCTGCAGCGCGGTAATCTGGATGTGGCTGTGAGTCGTTATCTGAAGCTGGCACAGACAACGCGTGATCCGCGCATTGCCAAGCGTGCCAGTGAAATAGCCTTGTATGCGCGTCACCTGTTTGCGGCTGAACGCGCGGCCGCCATGTGGGTCGAGTATGATCCCGACTCACTGGATGCACGACAGACACTGGCAGCGATGCTGGTTAATCTGGGCAGACTGGATGCTGCATTTCCGCATCTGGAGAAATTGATCGCTGCGGAACCGGAGAATACTGCCGGTGCCTTTATGCAGCTTAATCAAATGTTGTCACGGAACCCGAATAAAGGTGAAATATTCCGGGTAATACAAAAGCTGGCGGCGGCCTATCCCAAATTGCCCGAAGCGCATTTCGCCGTTTCGCAGGCGGCGTGGTTCAGTGGTGAATATGAAACGGCTGCAACTGAAATGAACAATGCACTTTCCCTGCGTCCTGACTGGGAACTGGCGGCAGCCCAGCTGGGCAGAATTCTGCAGCGTAAATCCGGTACGCAGGCCATCGATTTTTATCGCACTTATCTCGAAAAATATCCCGAGAGTATTGAAGTCAGAATAGCTTATAGCAAGCTGCTGATCGAACAAGGTGAAAAAGATTATGCTGATGAGCAACTCCAATTATTATTCGAAAAAAACCCGGAAGATGCGGAAGTAATGGTTGCGATTGGTTTGATGGCAACCGAGCTTTATGATTTTGATTTAACTGAGAAAAGCTTAAAAAGGGCGCTTGAGTTGGAGTATCCTGATGCCAGCGCCATTCATTTTCATCTCGCCAGAGTTTATGAAGAAACGCAACAGACTGATTTGGCCATGGCTTCTTATCGCCAGGTCAGAAGAGGCGGGCGTTTCTTGCCGGCGCAGATTCGTTATGCCGACTTGCTGGCCCAGAAGGGACAGCTGGAGAATGCGCGTCAGCTGATACAGCAATTACCCGCAACAAACGATCAGCAAAAAGCGCATCTGGTTCTGGCTGAAGCGCAGATTTTAAGACGCATCGGATCGCATCAGGAAGTGTTTAAAGTGTTGGATCAGGGACTGGAGAATCTTCCGGATTACCCTGAACTGCTTTATGATCGAGCCTTGGCGGCAGACAGAATAGGCCGGTTTGAGATTCTCGAAAAAGATTTGCGCCGCTTGATTGAACTCAAGCCTGATAATGCACATGCCTATAATGCCTTGGGGTACAGCTATGCCGAACGCGGCTTGCGTTTGCCGGAAGCCCTGAAGCTGATTAAAAAAGCCGTAGAGCTGTCACCGGATGATCCGTATATCATGGACAGTCTGGGTTGGGTTTATTACCGCATGGGCAATTTCATGGAAGGCCTGAATTATCTGAATCGTGCTTTCGCTATCAGCCAGGATCCTGAAATTGCGGCCCATTTAGGTGAGGTGCTGTGGGCTCAGGGTGCACAGGAAGACGCTGAAAATATCTGGCGTTCTGCTTTGGAAAGGGATCCTGACAATGAGATTCTGCTTGAAACGATCAGGCGCCTGAAACAGTAGACCAATCACAAAAACAAATAATGAAGTGACAATGGTCGGTGCCCGGCTACTGTAAAAAGGGTAATGCTGACACACGTTGTTCGATTTTTTTCATCATTTGATCGTAAGCCGGTGTATCCATCTGCCCAAACCGTTGTCTGAACACCGGTTTGGGCAGGTGTTCCGGTAAATCGGCCCAGGCCGGCATCAGGTCTTTGTCGGTTATACCTCGGGCAATCCACTGCTGAAGCTTGATTGCTGTTGTCTGGTTGGCCGTGGCACATTCACCGAATGCTGTTCCCGCGCGATCGGCAGCGATATCGTTAAACGAAAATCCACTGCCGCTGCGGGCATCCTCTATTTCTTTATACAGCCCGATCGCGTTGGATAGAAAGGTATCCGCGTAGGCGGTAATTGCAGCGGATACGATAAAATGCTGGGCAAAATCCTGGCGGCCGTCCAAGGTGATGGTTTGATGCTTTGCGCGCGGCCAATCGATCGCATCGGGTATCAGGTATTCAAGGGGCAGTTCTAATACATGGAATGTGGCTGCGAGAATGGCGGCACGGTTTTCTACAGGAGCTTGGTTTTTTTCGGAATGTTTCGCGGCCATTTGCATTAATGGTTGCAAAATTTGGGATAGTGTCTGATTGGCTTCGACGGACTTTCCTGAGTGTTGCTGGCGACTGTTTTGCACCAGGAAAAGATGGTAGCGATAAATTTTATCTTGTTCGGATTTGCTGAGCATCGGAAGACTATAACCATTGGATTCGTTGAGTCTGTCTGGCCAGTGGTATGCCACTTTAAGTGTCTCTGAAGAAAATCGTATATTTTGGATGATATTTATCCCATTGCCATAATGCGGATGCTTTTTAAGCCATTCAATGAAGCGGGTGATCAGGAATTGGCTGGCAGAATCCGGAATGACCAATGGGCCGATGCGTATCGATTGCAGTTGCGGCAACGCAGCGGTTTCGGTCAGGGTTGCTTGAAAATTAATATATCTCTTGATAGATTGCAGGGGTAGTGGCAGGCTTGCGTGGATTTCTGCTTGTTGATGGGATAAATTGATGCGAGCCTTGCCATTGGTAAATAGTTTGACCAGATAATTGGCTGCGATATCGATATCTTCCGAAAGAATATGGATTGTTGCCGGTACATTCTGAGGACTATGTTGCCGATGCTGGTCAAACAGGTACCGGACGCGCTCAATATGTTTCGGCGTAACAGTTGTGCGTCGCTCTACACTCGGATTTTTTTCAATTGCGAGAAAAAACAAAAAGCCCAACACAACAGGGATCGAGAGCGCACAGGCGGTAATTGACAAAAGCAATGTGCGAATCAGTTTCATCATGCGATTATGTGGTAGCTTTTTTATTTGCACAGTTCCTGCGCTATTAGACAGAGATTCCAGTTATAATTGAAGCTCATGCGCCCAAGGCGCATGAGCCTGTACGTTATGCTATAACAGTTCAGGCTAACAAAGTGAATTAACTTCATCGGCAGATAGATCGCGCGGTATGCAATATAACCAAGTTTAAAAATTTATGATGCACTCGATATCATGATCGATCGCGAAATAGTGGTGTCATAATATTTATTCCGTATTCCGGTTAATCATGCGATACCGCTAATACTATCAATACTCATCTAACTGTGCCAACTGTGAATTACTACAACCATTGATCAACGGATGTCGACGACTCTTCAGAAAATGACAACACCATCGTCAGTTCTTGAATTCAAGAGCAGCACCTTTTTTTCGCCAATTCTGATTCTGTACAGCAATGATCTTGCGGCAATCGAACAGTCTTTGCAGGATAAAATCAACCGGGCACCGGATTTCTTTAAAAATTCCCCTCTGATCATTGATTTGCGTGAATTAAATAAATCCGGCCTGGACATCAGCATTATTGAGGTTATCGGGATGTTGCGCAAGATTGGAATGTTTCCAATCGGGGTACGGGGCGGGAATGAACAGCAAAACAAACAGGCGCATAAATTATCCATCCCTGTTGATGCAGGCCGGGAGAATGACAGCGTAGCCGCAACTTCCACGGTTGCGTCACGTAAAGAATCCAAAGCGCAGGTGTTGGAACAGCGGCCTGCGGAACACAATGAATCCCGGAATCCATCGCCGTCAACAGTAGATCATACTGAGTCGGTCAGATCTATGCTGATTACACAACCGGTGCGCTCTGGACAGCGCATATATGCGCGTGGTGATTTGATTGTCATGTCACAGGTCAGTGCGGGCGCGGAGATCATGGCTGAAGGAAATATTCATGTCTATAATACCTTGCGGGGGCGTGCATTGGCGGGTGTGCAGGGGAATACCGCCGCGCGTATTTTCTGTCTGGATCTGCAAGCCGAGCTGATTTCAATCTCGGGAGATTATAAGACAAGTGAACATTTAACCGAGCAGATGCAAAAAAAGCCTGTTCAGGTTTATTTGCAGGATCATGCATTGATCATTAAAGAAATTGCCTAGAAATTTTAGCTAAGGAGGCTCAATTGGCAAGGATTATCGTCGTGACATCGGGAAAAGGGGGTGTCGGTAAAACAACAACAAGTGCCGCGATTGCTATGGGACTTGCAAGAAAGGGTCATAAAACGGCCGTGATTGACTTTGATGTAGGCCTTCGTAATCTGGACCTGATTATGGGGTGCGAACGCCGTGTGGTGTACGATTTCGTTAATGTGATCAATGGCGAAGCCAGTCTCAATCAGGCATTGATCCGTGACAAGAACTGCAACCTGCTCTATATTCTGCCCGCGTCTCAGACTCGCGACAAGGATGCGTTGACACTTGAAGGTGTTGGCAGGGTGTTGGATGAGTTGTCTAAAGATTTTCAGTATATCGTCTGCGATTCTCCTGCCGGTATCGAGAAAGGCGCGTACCTGGCTCTGTATTATGCCGATGACGCTTTTGTGGTGACTAATCCCGAAGTTTCGTCGGTAAGAGATTCTGACCGTATGCTGGGTATTTTGTCGAGTAAGTCCCGTCGAGCCGAGAGAAACGAAGAGCCCATTAAGGAGTATTTATTATTGACGCGCTATGATCCAAGCCGGGTGAAATCAGGTGAAATGCTTGGATTGGATGATGTGCAGGATATCCTGTCACTGCAACTGCTTGGCATAATTCCCGAGTCCAAATCTGTTTTGACAGCCTCTAACTCGGGTACTCCGGTTATTCTGGATGAAAAAAGTGAGGCCGGACAGGCGTATGAGGATGTCGTTGCACGTTATCTCGGAGAAGACCGGCCGCATCGGTTTATTGAAGACAAAAAAGGTTTCTTCAGGAAGCTTTTTGGAGGTAAATCATGAGTCTATTGGATTATTTCAGATCGTCCAAGCCTAAATCGGCGGTGATCGCCAAAGAGAGATTGCAGATTCTGGTGGCCCATGAACGGACTGCACGCAATCGGCCGTCATATCTTCCGCAATTGCAAAAAGAACTTCTCGATGTGATCCGCAAGTATGTGCATATCGATCAGGACGCCATTTCGGTTAATTTTGAGCAGGATGAGAATCAGGAAACTTTGGAACTGAATATTGTATTACCGGATTATCAACAGGAAAATAAAAGCGTTAACATGTGAAGCATTGAAAGCGTGCTGTATGTTGATCATAACGCAATAGTCTGCGGTACGAATAGGCGAGTGGTGGTTTTTTTATCCGGATCTTTCGTTAAGGGGATTGCGTGGCTGGCGATCTGTCGTTCAGTTGCAGTGAAAATCGGCCGGTTGATGGTCATTCCGGTTTTTCTTTTCGTGACAGGCTGCGCCACTCTTGCGCCGCCGATTGCTGCCACCGCAGTGAGAACCATAGTGATTGAGCCGGTGACAGATCTGCTGGATGCACCGGCTGCCGATTTTAACATCATCGGCAGAGTGTCCGTGCGGAATACGCAGCATAGTTTCTCGGGGAATGTGCATTGGCAGCATATGCAGACTGAAGATACCATACTGTTGCTTTCCCCCCTCGGCCAGGCAGTCGCTGAGATCAGGAAAAACGCTGACGGGGTGAGTCTGGTGACCGCCAAAGCGGAAGCATTCTACGCGCGCGATGTCGAAGAACTGACAGATGAAATACTGGGCTGGCGTTTACCCCTGAACGGATTGCAACACTGGATACAGGGTAAGCATTCTCCGGCAAGTGTTGCCATTATCGAACTGGACGATGAAGACCGCATAGTTGTCATCCGGCAGGATGGATGGCAAATTATTTATGTGCGTTATTTTGCGGATCAACCCGAGCAAACTGCTGTTCGTCCACGAATCATCGAATTGCAGTTCGATGCATTGAAAATTCGCATGGTTGTTGATAACTGGATTTAGTTCCGAATAATTAATGAAGATTTGACCGCTCAAGCCCATGCAGTTTTTTCCAGCACCCGCAAAACTGAATCTTTTCCTACATGTCGTCGGACAACGCCCTGATGGTTATCATTTATTACAGACTGTTTTTCGTTTACTGGATTTTTATGATGAGATATATCTTGAGGTGCGCGGCGATGGTTTGATCAGACTGGCTACACCGCTGGAAAATGTTCCGGCTGAGCAGGATTTGTGTGTACGTGCGGCAAAACTGCTGCAGAACGAGAGCGGTACGAAGCTGGGTATCGATATTGCACGGTATAAACACATTCCGATGGGCGGCGGCCTGGGTGGCGGCAGTTCCGATGCAGCGACGATGCTGATGGCGTTAAATGCATTGTGGGGTTTGAATTGGGAACGTCCTCGACTTCAGGAATTGGGTCTGCAGCTGGGTGCGGATGTGCCCGTTTTCATTTTTGGAGAAAATGCGTTTGCCGAGGGTGTCGGTGAACAATTATCCGCCTTATCGTTACCGCAGGCCTGGTATCTGGTCATTGTGCCGTCCGTCCATGTTTCCACAGCAGAAATTTTTTCAAACAAGGAATTGACACGAAACACGATTCCTATCACAATACCGCCCTTTTCCATCTGGGATGGTCATAATGATCTCGAACCGGTGGTTTGTGATCTTTATCCGGAAGTTTCTAGAAGTTTGGAGTGGCTAAAACATC
>CAZTCY010000094.1:0-10082 GCA_964612715.1 uncultured Nitrosomonas sp.
CGGCGCACACGACCATGACGCCATCCCAGAAGGCGATCGGACTGGTGCCAAACACTTGGTTGAAAAACGGGACATACGTGACGGCAAACTGCGCCAGCGTGATCGTGATCACGCCGATCAGCACCGGCGGCGTACCCACGACACCACGCAGGGTGAGCGACGTACCGTGGACATAGCGAACGCTGAACAGGTAGAAGATTTCAAATACCACAATGACGTTCACCACCAGCGTATGGCCTGCTTCCACCGGCATTCCCCGTGCCAGAGCATAATAGAACATGCCGAACGCAGCTGTCATAAACAGCGTGGCGACAAAAATAATCCGCCACAACATAAAGCCGTCAATGATCGGTGAATTGGCACCGCGTGGCGGGCGTTGCATGGTGCCCGGTTCAGTCGGCTCGAAGGCCAGCACCAATCCCAGTGCCACGGAAGTGACCATGTTCACCCACAGTGTTTGCACCGGTGTGATCGGCAAGGGCAGCGCAAACATGACCGCGACAATAATCGCCATCACTTCGCCCGCGTTGGTCGGCAATGTCCATGCAATGACCTTGCGCAGGTTGTCATAGACCGTGCGGCCTTCACGCACCGCCGCCGCGATGGACGCAAAGTTGTCATCCGCCAGCACAATTTCTGCCGCTTCCTTGGCCACTGCCGTGCCTTTCCGCCCCATTGCCACGCCGACATCAGCCTGTTTCAGCGCGGGTGCATCATTCACGCCATCGCCTGTCATTGCAATCACACTGCCTTCCGCCTGCAATGCGCGCACCAGCCGCAGCTTATGCTCCGGATTGGCACGGGCAAACACCGTGACTTCCTTCACAATCCGATGCAGTTCCTCATCAGTCAGCGCGTCCAGCGCTGAACCGGTGAGCGTTTTGGGATCATCGGCAATACCGAGCTGCCGCGCGATCGCTTGTGCGGTGGCCGCGTGGTCGCCGGTAATCATCACGACACGAACACCGGCTGTGCTACAGTCATGTACCGCCTCAATTGCTTCCTCGCGCGGCGGATCAATCAATCCCACCAATCCCAGCAGCGTCAGGCCGGTTTTTGTGTCGTCAAAAATGAGGTCATTTTTCTCATGCGGCAGGGATTTCGTTGCCAGTGCGAGTACACGTTCACCTTGTGAGGCCAGCAACTCGATCTGCTTTAGCCACCAGTCTGCATGAACGGGCCTGTTGCCTTGTGCATGACGCTCCGTTTCGCACATGGCGATTACCTGTTCCGGCGCGCCTTTGAGCATCATATATTTTTCACCGTGTTCATGGTCGTGATGCAATGTCGCCATGAAACGGTGCTCGGCGTCGAACGGGATTTCATCCTTGCGTGGCAGTTGTTTGCGCAGCATCTCTTGTTCATATCCGGCTTTCAAGGCCAGTACGACCAGCGCCCCTTCCATCGGATCGCCTTCCACATACCAGCCATCATCCGCCCGATTCAAAGCAGCATCATTACACAGCAATGCCGCACGGCAGAGTTCTTGGACTACCGGCTCATGCGTCACGTCAATATCCTTTCCGTCACGCTGGAAGCCGAAACCGCCGCCCGGTTCATATCCCACGCCGGTCACGCCGAGCCTGCCGCCTGCAGTAACGACCTCCCGTACTGTCATCTCATTGCGGGTAAGCGTGCCTGTTTTATCCGAACAAATAACGGATACTGCGCCCAGCGTCTCAACGGCGGGCAGACGCCGGATAATGGCATTGCGCTTGGCCATGCGGTTGACGCCGATGGCCAGTGCGATGGTCATCACGGCAGGCAGGCCTTCCGGTACGACTGCAACAGCAAAACCCACCACAATCATGAAGGCATCCGCCAGTTCATAGCCGCGTAACCCGTAAGCAGCGGCAAACAGTACGGCCGCAACCGCCAGAATAATCAATGTCAGTTGCTTGGCGAGTTTGTCCATTTGCTTGAGCAGCGGGGTTTTCAGCAATGTCACATCACTCAGCATGGCGCTGATACGGCCAAGCTCAGTATTACCGCCAGTACCGATAACCACGCCCGTTCCCTGACCGGCAGATATAAATGTACCGGAAAACGCCATGCAGGATTGCTCGGCCAGCGGTGTTTTTTCATCGACAGGCGCAACGGATTTTTCCACCGGGACGGATTCGCCCGTCAAGGCGGCTTCTTCAATGCGCAGCGATTTTGCATAGATCAGGCGCAGATCGGCAGGTACGCGATCACCGGCTTCCAGCACGATCAGGTCGCCGGGTACGATCCTCTCGGCATCCAGCGTCAGCCGTTTTCCATCGCGTAACACGGAAGCGCGGGGCGCGACCATGTTTTGAATGGCTTCCAGTGCTTTTTCGGCTTTTCCTTCCTGTACATAGCCGATAATGGTATTGACGATGATCACCAGCACGATCACCGCCGCATCCACGCTGTGCCCCAGTAATGCCGCAATCACTGATGACACGAGCATGATCCAGATCAGCATATTGTTGATATGCGCCCAGAGACGGGCGTACCACGTGCGGCCCTCTGTCTGTGGCAGGCGGTTAAAGCCATGCTTGGCCAGTCGCTTTTCGGCTTCTTCGGTGCTCAGCCCCTCCTGTTTTGTCTGTACCGTTTGCAACACCTGCTCGGCCGGGTGGCTATGCCATGTTTTTTGAGTAACCTCCGCTTGCGTCATTTGTACTATCGTTCTCCATGATTAATACGGCTTCACCGGGGCGGTGAAACCGTTGGGTTGCTGAGCCGGAAATGAACGCTTCGGCTCCTTTTCAGCCATGCCGATGACTGCGCGCACACCGCAAATAACAGGCTAAAGCGTTTTGATGACGGCGATGATAGACGGATCGTCCTTACGCATATGCGGAATGAATCCGAGATTTCCGGTCAGCTTCAGCATCGCGGTATTGGTCGCCAGCACTTCGCCCTGCATGGTTTTAAAACCCTTCGCTTTCGCCGCTGTCATTAAACAGGTCATCAGTTGTGAGCCAATCCCTTTCTGCTGCCATTTGTCGGAGATGACAAGCGCGAATTCGCAGCTTTCGCCATCCGGATTCATACCGTAACGCGCCACACCGATTTCCACTTCCTGCTGATTTTCGCTGATAACCGCAATTAATGCCAGTTCCCGGTCATAGTCAATCTGCGTGAAGCGGATGAGCATCTGTGGTGTGAGATCATAGAGCGATTGCATAAAGCGGAAATATTTTGATTGCGCAGAAAGGTTGTGCACAAAGATTTGCTCTATTCCGGCGTCTTCCGGGCGGATCGGCCGCACGGTGATGTCGGTGCCATCGGCCAGCTGCCAGTGTTTCTGCAGATGCGCGGGATAGGGGTGAATAGCCATATGCGCATAGGGTTTCAGTATCGACGCCCGGTCATCAACCACAACGCGGACATCTACAGCCGTTACGCCGTTTTCATCCGCAAAGAGCGGATTGATATCCAGCTCGTGAATGCGCGGCAATTCGCAGACCATCTCCGACAGGCGCCGCAGCACCTGATTAATGGCGGGAATGGAAACGGCGGGCAGATGGCGGAACACGCCCAGCAGCTTTGACATGCGGGTCTGATGAATCAGGTCGGAGATAATGAAATCATTGAGTGGTGGAATGGCTACGGCATGATCCCGGATAATTTCAACCATGGTGCCGCCTGTGCCAAAACTGATCACCGGACCGAACACAGGATCGCGTACCACACCGGCGAGAAGCTCCCGGCCATGCGGGTTGCCATACATCCGTTCTATCGTGACGCCGTCTATCCGGGCCTCGGGGCGCTGGCCATGCACGGTATTGATCAATTCATTATAGGTACTGCGCACGGTCCGGGCATCGGCAATATTTAACCTGACGCCGTTGACATCGGACTTGTGATTGATATCCGGGGAATTGATTTTCATGGCCACCGGAAAACCAATCGATTCGGCGGCGACCAGTGCTTCGTTTGCGGATCGTGCCGCCATTGCAGGTGTGACGGGAATGCTGAAAGCCGCCAGCAGCGCCCGGGCTTCCAATGCATTCAACCGCGTGCGGTGTTCCGCAAGGACACCGTCGATAATCATCTGCGCGCCGTTGATATCCGGCCTGCTGCTCGGTGCCAGCGGACCCGGCACCTGCATGAGCAATTGCTGGTTCCGGTGGTAATTGGCGAGATAGGCGAATGCTTCAACTGCGACATCCGGATTGGGGAAAACAGGTATCGCATGTTTCGTAAACAGCTTCCAGGCTGCACTGACCTGCGATTCTCCCATCCAGCAGGCCAGTACGGGCTTGTTTGCGCCGGTGGCGGCCTCGATGACCGCCTGAGCCGCTTTGAGTGGTTCTGTCATCGCCTGCGGTGTCAGTATCACCAGCACGCCGTCCACGTGCGTATCCCTGAGACAGGCTTCGACCGCAGCACGGTAGCGCGCATGCGTGGCATCGCCCAGAATATCGATCGGGTTGCTGCGCGACCAGTAGGGGGGTAGAACAGGGTTTAACTCCTGGATGCAGGATTCAGAAAGTTCAACGAGGTCGACGCCCAGATCAATCGCACGGTCGGCCGCCATAATGCCCGGACCGCCGCCATTGGTGACGATAGCCAGGCGGCTGCCGTGCACGCGCTGCGTTGTGGCGAGTAACTGGGCTGCGGAAAACAATTGCTCGATTGTCATAACGCGCACAACACCGGCACGGCGCAGCGCGGCATCAAAAACATCATCGGCGCCCACCAGGGCGCCAGTATGCGAGAGCGCGGCATGCGCGCTTTCATGATGACGGCCAACCTTGAGTACGATCACCGGCTTTATGCGTGCGGCACTGCGCAGACCGCTCATGAATGTGCGCGCATCGCGTATGCCCTCGATGTAGAGCAGGATGCTGCGGGTATTGGCATCCAGCGCGAGATAATCCAGTACATCGCCGAAATCAATGTCGGCCGCGTTACCGAGTGACACCACAGCAGAAAACCCGATATTGCGCGCCGTAGCCCAGTCCAGAATGGCGGTGCACAATGCGCCGGATTGCGATATCAACGCAAGATTACCGCACAGCGCATTATTTTTGCTGAAAGTGGCATTCAGCTTAATGGCGGGATGAATCAAACCGAGACAATTCGGCCCCAGGATACGGATACCGTAGCGGCGTGCTTCCGACAAAACAGCCTTGCGGTAAACCGCGGCATCGCCATGCGTCTCTTCAAAACCCGCGGAAAGAATAATCGCAGCACGCACACCGTGTTCGCCGCACGCATGAACAATCTCCGGCACGGTCGGCGCAGGCGTGGCAATCACCGCCAGATCGACCGGCTCGCCGATCGTATGAATAGACGCGTGGCATGGCCTGCGATACAGCGTTTTATATTTCGGGTTGACCGGATAGACAGGGCCGGTGAATCCGGCATCAATAATATTCCGGAACAAGCGGGTACCGACGGAATCAGGCAGCCTGCTCGCGCCGAATACGGCAATCGCGCGCGGGGTAAACAAGCCGTTCAAGTAATGTTGTCCCATGCTTTTTCGCTCCTTGCGGGTTTCGATTAAGATTGATCGGTAGAGGGGAGGGTATCATTTTATTCCTGACAACAGGATGTCATTGAAGGTTGCCTGTCCTTCTGGACAGATAAACAACATGCATGCGGTGATTCGTGAAATACATCCGATCCGGTTGCGTTATCGCCCTCCGCACGGATCACCTCGTTCATGAGGGCAGTCGTATTCAGTGTGCGGCAGGCTTTTGACAAGCTTTTCAATGATGACCTGAGCGGAGTGCTCTGCGTAAACTGACCGCATGACTCAACGGCAACTTTATCTGGCAGCTTACGATATCGCGTGCAACCGGCGATTGCGTAAAGCACTGCATGTGCTTCGCGGTTACGCATCGGGCGGACAGAAATCGGTCTTCGAATGTTTTCTGACGCACGCCGAAAAATCCTGTCTGCTGAAGAACATCAGTGCGATTATCAATCCGGACGAGGATCGTTTTATTTTACTGAAGTTGAGCGGGGGAAAGCATATTCATGCGCTGGGCAAGGCGGTGCTGCCTCAAGATGGTTCCTTTTATTATGTCGGGTGATTAATGAACTGTTTATACCTGGATCGGAAGAATCTGGAAATCAGGCTGGATGGCCAGGCCTTGATTTTGTACGAAAGCGGCATCCGGAAAGGATCGGTACCCTTGCATTTGCTCGAACGTGTCGTCATGCGCGGTAATGTGCAACTGGAAAGCCGGGTGTTGGGCGCGCTATCGGCACAGAATATCAGCCTGCTCGTGCTTTCCGGACGTCATAGCGATGCAACGGCGATGCTGGCGGGCAGGGCGCATAATGAGAGTTCCCGGCGATTGGGTCAATACCGTGTGAGTCTGGATGATAGTCTACGCGTTCCGTTGGCGCACTGGCTGGTGCTGGTAAAAGTCTGTGCGCAAAAACGCCTGCTGCGTGAAGTTTTAGCGGTGCGTACAGATTTACGGCATGCCCTGACCGGAGCCGTACAGGGATTGGATGGCATCATTTGCCGGTTGCGTGCAGATTCTGGCGCATTATCGCTGTCAAGCCTGCGGGGATTTGAAGGTGCTGCTGCATCGGCTTATTTCGGCGGATTTACCCAATTGTTTGCGCCGTCTTTAAATTTTACCGGACGCAGAAAACGTCCTGCACCTGATCCGGTAAACGCATGCTTGTCATTGGGTTATACGCTTTTGCATCATGATGCTGTGCATGCCTGCCATATTGTCGGGTTGGATACGATGCTGGGTTTTTATCATGACATCAGCTTCGGGCGCGAATCACTGGCGTGCGATTTGATGGAGCCGTTACGGCCATTGGTCGATCAGTGGGTGTGGCAGATGTTTCGTGAGCGTACTTTGCGGATAGAGCATTTCAGCGATGACAATGGCCGATGTCTGTTGAACAAATCCGGCCGGAAACAGTTTTACAGTGTTTATGAATCGAATAGCGGTCCCGCGCGGCGTTTATTGAGACGCTATGGGCATGCACTGGCCAAACGGTATCAATTCATTCATGGCGGTGAATGATGCGACCGCTATATATCGATGGCGTTGACGGATGTCGGGTGGCACTGGATGATCCTGCTTTACGGGTGATTGTGCCGGATCAGGCGGATCAATTGTTTCCATTGTCGCGGGTTTCCCGCGTGGTTTGCCAGGGCAGTGTGGCGTGGTCAATGCAGGCATTGCTGGCGTGTGCCGATGCAGGCGTTCAATTACTGTTTTTAGATAAAAATGGTGCAATTCGCGCGCGCTGGCTGGGCCAAAGCGGCGAACGGCAGCGCTTGACCCAAAGGCTGATTGATTTATTGTCGCGTGCCGACGGGCCGGAATTATATGCAAACTGGCTATTGTCAATGGAAAAACTGGCGGCGCGCAGTTTTGCACGGCGGATAGGACTGGCTGACTGGCGCGAACGTCCTGCCGTGGAACTGCGTCGGCAGCTCAGGGATACACTGGGTCAGGCGGGCTGGCGGCGTGTCGAATTGATGCGCAGCGTGCTGTACAGTGAATTGCTGGTCTGGTTGCCGGAATGCGGTTTCGAGCGGGATGATGAAGACCTGTTGTCAATGGAACTGGATCTGGCTGCTGATCTGAGCCAATTGCTGTTATGGGATTGCTATAAGGCATTATTGAATTCGGCTACGCCGGAATCTGGCAAGAACGCCTTACCCGTCATGGCGGGACTGTTCCAGCAGCGCTATGAACGGTGTTACCGGCTGTTTCGCGGCAGCATCAACAAATTGCATCAATTTTTACTGGCGGAGAGCTGATGGCCGATAGTCGAAATGGGTTGTATCTGGTCGCATACGATATCGCTGACCCCAAGCGCCTTGCGCGCGTGCATCGTGTATTAAAACAGCAGGGATTACCCGTGCAATATTCGGTATTCACGGTGGTGCTCAAACGCAAGGCTTTATTGCACCTGCTGGGGCGTATCGACACATTAATCAACCCGCGTGAGGATGATGTGCGGTGTTACCGCCTGCCGGAAAACAGCGCAGCCGATGCGCTGGGTCAACAGTATTTCCCGGACGATGTGATGCTGTTTACCGGCGGCATCAATCGAATAGTGACGCAGCGTTGATGATCACCGGTAGTTTTATGCTTTTATTCATCATCGATTTCAGGGTATTTTTATGACAAACTCAAGCAGTATTGAATATAAATGGTCATGGCAGGATGCGTAAAAATGATCAGCGCAGGCTTAAATTGATACATTGGTATAAGGAAAACAGTAAATGACAACAATCAATGATCCCTCTATTCCGCTCAGCAGCTATCGTTTTTACTTCGATACCAGCCATCCGGTACGTCTGCCGGATTATCCCGGATCCGCCTGGCGTGGGGCATTTGGTCATGCTTTGAAAAAAACCGTCTGTGTTGTTCGGGATACACCTTGCCAGCAGTGTCTGCTGAGGCACGCCTGTGCATACAGCTATGTCTTTGAAACCACGCCACCGAGCAATACCGGGAAGATGCGCAAATACACCACCACACCGCATCCGTTTGTTTTTCGCTTTGCCGCAGAACCCGCGACAGAGGAATACAGCTTTGATCTGAATCTGTTTGGTCATGGTCAGCGCTTTTTTCCTTATATTATCCACGCGCTGCACATGGCGGGGCAGAATGGCGTTGGCGGAAACCGGCAGCCTTTTCGCTTAAAGAAAATCGATGCGATTGATTTTCAGGGTCAGCATGTCACGGTTTATCAGGACGCGGAACTGCGCAGCCAGCAATCGGTACAAATACCGCCGTTGCCTGCAATGCCGGAAAAAATCGATCTGCTTTTTCATTCGCCCGTTCGCATCAAACACGACAACAAAAATATCACCGCCAATCATTTCAATTTTGGCGCGTTATTCAGTGCTTTGCTCAGACGTATATCGATGATCAGCTATTTTCATACTGACACACCATTGGAAACCGACTATGCCGGACTTGCGGCGGCTGCCCGGAATGTCCAGATCAGCGGACAAAACCTGCGCTGGTACGACTGGACGCGCTATTCCTCGCGCCAGCAGACTGAAATGCAGATGGGCGGATTGCTGGGCACTGTCAGCCTGAATATGCACGGTCTGGATGATTTCTGGCCTTACCTCTGGCTGGGTCAGTGGACGCACGTCGGCAAGGGTACCAGCATGGGCATGGGCGCATACACCATCGAGTCGGCAAGCTTGCCAGATCGCCGATCCACGGATGCGGCGGCTATACTGAAACAATGAACACACACGCTATTTTATTGGCCGTCACCGGACTGACCCCGCAGGTTGTCACCGAAACCCTGTATGCCCTGCACGACCAGGGCGAATCGCTGCCGTCCGCCATCCATATCCTGACCACCGCAGAAGGTTATCAGCGTGCCAGGCTGACACTGATTAACGATGGCTGGCTGGCGAACTTCTGCCGTGATTATCACCTTCAATCACCGGACTTTACTGAAAACCATATTCATATTCTGCGGCAGGCCAACGGCGATCCACTGACCGATATCCGCACACAGGCTGACAACCAAGCCATGGCTGATGCAATTACCGAATGGATCAGAACGCTCACCGCCGACCCGGACACCGATTTGCACGTATCGATCGCCGGTGGCCGCAAAACCATGGGCTTTTACGCCGGTTATGCCTTATCGCTGTATGGCCGCTCACAAGACCGGCTCAGCCATGTGCTGGTATCGCCGGATTACGAATCGCACCCGCAGTTTTATTACCCGACACCGTATTCGCACGTCATCTACGGCAACGACCCCAGCCGCAAACCGCTGGATACACAGAACGCCAAAGTCATGCTGGCCGATATCGCCTTCGTGCGTTTGCGGCATGGGCTCGACCAAGCTTTATTGGAAGGTAAAACCAGCTTCAGTCAGTCAGTAGCGGCTGCACAGCAAGCGCTCGGCCCGGCACGCTTAATCATCAACCCGAAAACCCGCCAGTTCATCGCACACGGCAAGACAATCAAACTCAGCCCCGCCGATCTGGCGTTTTATCTCTGGTTATTACAGCGGCAAATCGAGGGATTACCAGCACCATACTGCCCCAGCGACGGCGCACCGGAAGAAGCCTATGGCGAACAGTTTTTACCGCACTACCACCAGATCAACGGCGAACTCGGCGGCGCCGACCGCAC
>CAZTCY010000095.1:0-10057 GCA_964612715.1 uncultured Nitrosomonas sp.
GGGCTTGTTCATGTTTCTGAAATGGATTGGACGAACAAAAATGTTTATCCATCAAAAGTGGTTCAGTTGGGTGACGAAGTTGAAGTCATGATTCTTGAAATTGATGAAGAGCGTCGCCGTATTTCGCTAGGGATGAAGCAGTGTCAGGTGAATCCTTGGGAAGAGTTTTCCATGAATCATGAAAAGGGCGACAAGGTTAAGGGACAGATCAAGTCTATTACCGATTTTGGTGTGTTTATAGGGTTGCCTGGAAATATCGATGGATTAGTGCATTTGTCTGATTTGTCATGGAGTCAGCCGGGTGAAGAGGCGGTGTGCAATTATAAGAAAGGCGATGAAGTTGAGGCCGTCATTTTGTCTATCGATGTCGAGCGGGAGAGAATTTCGCTGGGGATTAAACAACTGGAGAATGATCCTTTTAATCACTTTGTTGCTGAACATGATAAAAACAGCATTGTCAATGGTGTGGTTAAATCTATTGATGCCAAAGGCGCTGTAATAGCGTTGACGGATGATATCGAGGGCTATTTGCGTGCATCTGAAATTTCAAGAGATCGCGTTGAGGATATTCGTACCCATCTGAAAGAAGGTGAAAAAGTAGAAGCCATGATCATTAACGTTGATCGTAAGAACCGCGCTATTAACCTTTCGATCAAAGCTAAGGATAAATCAGACGAGACGAGTGCAATGCAGAAGATAAAAGCGCCGGCAAATGCAGGCACGACAAGTCTGGGTGCATTACTAAAAGCTAAAATGGATAGTAAAAACACAGAGCAATAAGGAATTTATTCATGACGAAATCTGAATTGATTTCCCGGCTTGCGGCACGTTTTCCGCAGCTTGTGGCAAAAGATGCCGAGCTTTCTGTTAAGATGATTATTGATGCAATGGCTAAAAGTCTTGCGAACGGACAGCGAATAGAAATTCGCGGCTTTGGCAGTTTTGATCTTAATTACAGACCTCCAAGAACTGGCCGGAATCCGAAATCGGGTGAAAAAGTGAAAGTTCCGGCAAAATATGTGCCCCATTTTAAAGCGGGTAAGGAAATGAGGGAACGTGTTGATTATAAAAAATAATTAATCGCTTTAACTTTAATAATGTAGATAAGAAATAGCAGGCATGATGATTGAATTACGAATCCATCTACATGAAAGTTGAAGTCATCTGGCTGTGATATGGCTGACTGTCTTAAAGGTTAATTCAGGTTATTAAGAAGGTCGGCTATAGCAGCCTGAAGAATGCATATTGTCAGGGTGCGGCATTTACAATTGCGGTAAGGCGTTTTTATAAATCTTTTGGGTTTGAATCTATCATGCAAGTAATAATATGGTCACTGCGTCTAATCATTTTTTTCTTGTTTGCAAGCTTTGCTGCAATGAATTCTGAAAATATCACTGTACACTATTATGAAGATTGTTCTATAGAAATACCGTTAAGTGTTGCCCTTTTGGTTTTTTTTGCATTGGGTGTACTTTTGACCCTCCTGACAACATCGCGGTATTCGGCCGGAAAGAAGTAGCGTTCATCAAACTTCTGATCTTCGAGCAGTTTGTGGGGTGAGGTGCAAGTGTTGGTGGTGCGTAATAAGCATATGATATTTAAAATATAATTATTTGTGAGTAAATCTGAATAACCGTTTTGCTCGATTTGAATAATATTGAGAAAACCAAGTCAAATGTGAATTCTGTAACTTCTTGTGGCTTCTATTGAATGGTGGGATAGAAGTTATTGAAGTTGTCTGGTGTTTTAATATGGCTGATAATATTCGATTTGTCGGGTGTTAACTTCTACCAGGATGAAAATATGATCTGTCGGCTAAGCGAACGAAGTAAGTAAGCGGTTTTTCTTCTTCAATTAACAATTAAAAAGATTTGTAAATAAATTAATTCATAAAAAAAGATAATAATGGAGAGTATATCTAATGGATACATTCAAGGATTTTGAAGAACCGATCTTTAAAAATCTGACTAGCGCTGTACGTGCATTGGCAATGGATGCCGTTCAAAAAGCGAATTCGGGACATCCGGGGATGCCGATGGGGATGGCGGAAATTGCCGAAGTGTTGTGGATACATCATCTTCGGCATAATCCAAAGAATCCCGAATGGTTTGATCGGGATCGTTTCGTGTTGTCAAATGGTCATGGTTCAATGTTGATATATGCATTGTTGCATTTGACCGGTTACGATCTCTCAATGGAAGATATCAAGCAATTTAGGCAGCTGCATTCCAAAACCCCCGGGCATCCGGAATATGGATATACACCGGGCGTGGAAACCACAACGGGGCCATTGGGGCAGGGGATTACCAATGCGGTGGGCATGGCAATAGCCGAAAAAGTTTTGGCGGCACAATTTAATCGGCCCGGCTTTGATATCGTTAATCATCATACATTTGTATTCCTCGGAGACGGCTGTTTGATGGAAGGCATTTCCCACGAAGCATGTTCACTTGCCGGAACACTGGGACTGGGTAAACTCATTTGTTTTTACGATGATAATGGCATTTCAATAGATGGTCATGTCGAAGGCTGGTTTACCGATGATACGCCTAAGCGTTTTGAGTCCTATGGATGGCATGTAGTGCCGAATGTGAACGGACATGATCCGGTTGCCATAGAGAGTGCGATCGAAGAAGCGAAGCGTATAAATGACAAGCCGACCATGATATGCTGCAAAACAGTCATTGGTCTGGGTTCTCCAAATATGGCCAATACGCACGCGGTGCATGGCGCAGCATTGGGTGACGCCGAAATAGCAGCAGCACGGCCCCATATTGGTTGGCACCATCCGCCGTTCGAAATTCCGGAAGACATATACAGTGCATGGGATGCCACAGAAAAAGGTAAACAGCTTGAGGACGAATGGAATCTTAAATTTGCGGAGTATGCAAAAAAGTATCCGGGCGAAGCTGCCGAATTTAAACGTCGTATGATGGGTGATTTGCCGGCTGATTGGTCAAGTCATGTTGATGCAGTGATTAATGAAGTCAATGGAAAAGCAGAGACAATTGCAAGCCGTAAAGCCTCGCAAAACGCGATAGAGGGTTTGGCACCGGTATTGCCAGAATTAGTTGGCGGATCAGCTGATTTGGCCGGCTCGAATCTGACGTTATGGTCGGGATCAAAAGGTGTGAGTCGTGAATCAGGTGGTAATTATATCTACTACGGCGTACGTGAATTTGGCATGAGTGCCATAATGAATGGCATGTCATTGCATGGCGGATTGATTCCTTATGGCGCGACTTTTCTGATGTTCTCGGAGTACGCGCGTAATGCCCTGCGCATGGCTGCATTGATGAAAATTCGTAATTTGTTCGTGTTTACGCACGATTCCATCGGTTTGGGTGAAGATGGTCCTACGCATCAGCCTGTTGAGCAAACAGCAACCTTGCGGTTGATTCCCAACATGGATGTGTGGCGTCCGTGTGATACTGTTGAATCTACGGTTGCCTGGGCACGTTCGATAGAACGAAAACAAGGTCCGTCTACATTAATTTTTAGTCGACAGAATCTGCCTTTCCAGAAGCGTGATGCAGCTACCTTAAAGATGATTGATAAGGGCGGTTATGTTTTATCTGAAGCTGAAGGCGGGCATCCGCAAGTGATTCTGATAGCGACTGGATCAGAGGTAGGCTTGGCTATGCAGGGACAAGCGGCTTTAACAAAAGAAGGTATAAAAGCGAGGGTTGTTTCCATGCCATGTACCGGCTTGTTTGATCGACAGGATAAGGCTTATCAAGAGAGTGTTTTGCCGCGTGGTGTGCCGCGTGTCGCAATTGAGGCCGGTGTTACTGATTACTGGCGTAAATATGTCGGATTGGAGGGGGCGGTCGTCGGCATCGATTCTTTCGGCGAATCGGCACCTGCGAATATTTTATTTGAACACTTTGGCTTTACTGTTGCGAATGTAGTTAAAACAGTGAAAGAGGTGCTTTAAAACATTTATAAAATAAATTGATTTGTGCACAACAGAATTTTTTAAGGAGTATTAAGTATGACAATTAAGGTAGGTATCAATGGGTTCGGCCGTATTGGGCGTATGGTTTTTCGTTCGGCGGTACAAAACTTTTCAGATATAGAAGTCGTTGCGATCAATGACTTGCTGGAACCGGACTATCTTGCTTATATGCTGAAACATGACTCAGTGCATGGACGTTTCCAGGGCGATGTTGCTATAGATGGTAATACGCTTGTTGTCAATGGTAAAAGAATTCGCTTGACAGCGATAAAAGATCCTACGGAGTTGAAGTGGAATGAAGTGGGAGCGGATGTCGTTGTAGAATCGACGGGCTTATTTTTGACCCAAGACACCTGTGAGAAACATCTGGCAGCAGGCGCTAAAAAAGTGATTATGTCAGCGCCTTCTAAAGATGATACGCGGATGTTTGTCTACGGTGTAAATGACAAGACCTATAACGGTGAAGCGATTGTTTCAAATGCTTCATGTACAACAAACTGTCTGGCACCTATTGCAAAAGTACTGAATGATAAATTTGGTATTAAACGCGGTTTGATGACTACAGTACATGCGGCAACTGCAACCCAGAAAACAGTTGACGGACCATCAAACAAAGACTGGCGTGGCGGACGTGGCATACTGGAAAATATTATTCCTTCATCAACCGGCGCGGCAAAAGCCGTTGGTGTGGTCATTCCGGAGTTGAACAAGAAATTAACCGGTATGGCATTTCGTGTACCGACATCTGATGTGTCTGTTGTTGACCTGACCGTTGAGCTGAATAAGGATGCTTCATACGATGATATTTGTAAAGCGATGAAAGATGCATCAGAAGGTGAAATGAAAGGTGTTCTTGGCTATACTGATCAGAAAGTTGTTTCTACTGATTTCCGCGGTGAAAGCTGTACTTCGATATTTGATGCAGAAGCCGGTATGGCGCTTGATAGTAGCTTTGTAAAAGTGGTTGCCTGGTATGATAACGAATGGGGTTATTCAACCAAGCTGCTGGAGATGGTGCGTGTTATTGCGAATAAGTAATTAATTGCTTGTGCCTCCTATAAGCAGCATAAACAGTTTCGATAGTATCGTGCAAATGCTGTGAAACGCTGTGAAACGCTGTCAGTTATCAGAATTGTTTACTGAAATCTGCTTTTAGTTAATTTAAGATAAAGGGTAGCAAAAAGCTATCCTTTATTTGTTTTAAGACAAACTGGAGCTTGCCGTGTCTGTTATTAAGCTTGTAGACCTTGATCTCAAGGGGAAACGTGTTTTCATTCGCGCTGATTTGAATGTACCTGTGAAAGACGGGAAAGTCACATCGGATGCGCGCATAACGGCCTCGATGGCCACGATTAATCATTGTCTGGGTGTCGGTGCGAAAGTAATGGTGACATCACACCTGGGGCGCCCGGAAGAGGGCGAATGGTCCGAAGAAAATTCCCTGAGACCTGTTGCGGATAACATCGCAGCCCGTTTGAATAAACCTGTACGTTTAATTAAAGATTGGGTAAACGGCGGTTTTGATGTTGCCGAAGGTGAATTGGTGGTACTGGAGAATTGCCGTATCAATAAAGGTGAAAAGAAAAATCTGGAAGAAACCGCCCGTAAATATGCCAGTTTATGCGATGTCTTTGTCATGGATGCGTTTGGTACCGCGCATCGTGCCCAGGCTTCGACATATGGTATTGCACAATATGCGCCCGTGGCATGTGCGGGTATCCTATTGACTGAAGAACTGGATGCGCTGACTAAGGCATTGGATAATCCGGCAAGACCGATGGTCGCAATTGTTGGTGGTTCAAAGGTTTCGACAAAGCTGACTGTGCTTGAATCACTTTCCGATAAAGTGGATCAGCTTGTAGTGGGTGGTGGAATTGCGAATACTTTTTTAAAAGCGACCGGAAAGAATATTGGTAAATCTTTGTGTGAAGATGATCTGATACCAACAGCAAAATCCCTGATGGAAAAAATGATCAAGCGTAACGCTTCGATTCCAGTTGCTGTAGACGTTGTGGTCGGTAAGAAATTTGATGCTAATGAGCCGGCCGTTCTGAAAGGTGTCGATACAGTGGTTGATGACGATATGATTTTTGATATCGGCCCCGAAAGTGCGCAGGCGCTTGCGGATATTATTATGAAAGCGGGTACGGTTGTTTGGAACGGCCCTGTGGGTGTTTTCGAGTTTGATCAGTTTGGGGCGGGTACTGAAAAAATTGCACGTGCCATTGCAGAAACAAAAGCATTCACATTAGCAGGTGGTGGCGATACGATTGCAGCTATCCAGAAATATGACATATACGATAAAGTGTCGTATATTTCGACAGCAGGCGGCGCCTTTCTTGAATTTCTGGAAGGCAAGAAATTGCCAGCAGTGGAAATTCTGGAAACACGCGCAAAATAATTTTTCCAGAAAAACATAAACAAGTCAGATAGAAAAAATGATCCGTAGAACCAAGATTGTGGCCACACTCGGTCCGGCAAGCTGTTCAAATCCCAAAATCCTCGAAGGTATGATTAGTGCCGGAGTCGATGTAGTACGGATCAATTTTTCGCATGGAACGCGCGAGCAGCATTTGCAGTATGCTGAGATGACGCGGTCAATAGCGCAATCGCTGGGACAAACTGTAGGTGTGCTGGCCGATTTGCAAGGCCCTAAAATAAGGATTGGTAAATTCGAGCAGGGCCGAATCCGATTGAATATTGGCGATAAGTTTATACTGGATTCCAATTGCGTTCTGGGTAATCAGGAACGTGTGGGCCTGGATTACAAAGAATTACCCAATGATGTCGAAGCCGGTGCAACGCTCATGCTGGATGATGGGCGCGTAGTGCTGAAGGTATCCATGGTGAGTGATAATCAAATTTTCTGTATTGTTGAACAGGGAGGGATACTGTCCAATAATAAGGGAATCAATCGTAAAGGCGGCGGACTGAGTGCGCCCGCATTGACTGAAAAAGATATAGATGATATCAAGGTCGCCGCAGAAATGAATGCTGATTATTTGGCTGTTTCATTTGTCAAGTCGGGTGATGATGTCAGAAAAGCGCGCGAAATGATGTATGCGGCAGGCGGAAGAAGTCTGATTATGGCCAAGATAGAGCGATCAGAAGCTATTCTTGCCTTGGAGGATATTATTGAAGCTGCCGACGCCATAATGGTGGCGCGTGGTGATCTCGCAATCGAAACGGGTGATGCGGCGGTACCCGCTTTACAGAAGAAAATGATACGCGATGCGCGCATCAACAATAAACTGGTTGTAACTGCAACACAGATGATGGAATCCATGATTACCAACCCGATTCCAACGCGAGCGGAAGTATCCGATGTGGCCAATGCAGTACTTGACGGTACGGATGCGGTGATGCTGTCAGCTGAGTCTGCCGCGGGAGAATATCCTGTAGAATCGGTTGCAGCGATGGCGAGAGTGTGTCTTGAAGCGGAAAAAGAATATCTGCTGAATGTTGATAGACGTCAGCCCGTCAATCACCCTGCCTCGATCGAAGAGGCAATTGCACGTGCAACGATGTTTACCGCGACAGGTTTAAAAATCCGTGCGATTGCAGCCTTGACACAAAGTGGTGAGACTGCATTGCTGATGTCGCGCAGGAGTTCGAAAGTGCCCATTGTGGCATTAAGCCCCCATGAAAGTACGCGCCGAAAAGTAACGCTGTTCAGAGGTGTATATCCTGTTGAATTCGGCAAGGATCTGAACGACACGGAAGTCATTCTTCAACTTGCCGAAGATGAATTACTCAGCAGAGGAATCGTGCGTAATGGCGACATCATGGTAATGACCATTGGTGAACCTATTGGTAAAACAGGTGGTACGAATACCATGAAAATAATCCGTGTGGGTGAATGTAGAACCGCTGAAGAGATTGCTGAAGCTGAAAAAAATTAAATGTGCTTGAAGTGGTTGAATCGGCAAAAACAGAATTAATGTGCAGATAATAAAGTAAATTAGGTTAATCTTTAAAGGAGAAATATATGGCATTGGTATCACTAAGACAACTTTTGGATCATGCGGCAGAACACGATTATGGACTGCCAGCATTCAATGTAAATAATCTGGAGCAGATTCATGCCATTATGCAGGCCGCTGATGAATGCAATAGCCCGGTGATTATGCAGGGTTCCGCAGGGGCCAGAAAATATGCAGGTGAAGCTTTCTTGCGCCATTTGATTGAAGCTGCGGTTGAAGCCTATCCGCATATTCCGATAGTGATGCATCAGGATCATGGGGCATCTCCTTCTGTATGTGTGAATGCTATCCGCAGTGGTTTTTCAAGTGTCATGATGGATGGTTCACTGGAAGCCGACGCAAAAACGCCTGCGTCATATGAATATAACGTGCGTGTTACATCCGAAGTTGTCAATATGGCACATTCCGTGGGTGTTTCAGTCGAAGGGGAACTGGGGTGCCTGGGCTCCCTCGAATCCGGTATGGGTGAAGCGGAAGATGGTCATGGTGCTGAAGGTAAACTTTCGCATGATCAACTATTGACCGATCCTGAAGAAGCTGCCGATTTCGTCAAAAAAACAGGTGTAGATGCGCTGGCGATAGCCATTGGTACATCGCACGGTGCTTATAAATTTACGCGCAAACCGACGGGTGATATTCTGGCAATTCAGCGTATTAAGGAAATTCATCAACGCATACCGAACACGCATCTGGTCATGCATGGTTCCAGTTCGGTGCCACAGGAGTGGCTGGATATCATCCGTGAATATGGCGGTGAAATGAAAGAAACCTATGGTGTTCCTGTCGAGGAAATTCAGGAAGGAATCAAGAATGGCGTGCGCAAAGTTAATATTGATACCGATATTCGTTTGGCAATGACAGGGGCAATTCGTCGTCATATGGCACAGGATAAAAGCAATTTTGATCCTCGTAAATTTTTGCAAGTAGCGACAGCCGCAGCGAAAGAAATTTGTAAAGCACGCTTTGAAGCATTTGGTTGTGCCGGCCAGGCAGGTAAAATCAAACCAATCAAGCTGGATGACATGGCTGCCCGTTATGCGAAGGGCGAGCTTAATCCGATCATTAAATAGACGGAATTTAATGTAACTGATCGAGAGGAATTGTAAAATCTGTGCGTTAAACGTATTGTGCGCAGAATAATTGTTGCAATTCCTCTTTTTCCGGTTGATACGGAGATCTGCTGCAGTGAGAACGTCTCATGCGCGGATGAATACTTATTCAAGTAACGTAAATCCACGCATTGCTTTACTCCTGTTTTCAGGTATGAGTTCAAAAGGACAGTATTCTTGTAATATCTTATAGAATTGTATCAGTTGCTGACTTTTCCCCGTTTTGAGTTCCAATTCCACTTCACAGATTAACTCAGTCTTGTTACGGGCTGTAATTTTGCCTGTATCTACGCAAAATTCAAGCCTGAAATTTTCAAATGGTTCGAGCAAGTATGTTGTCCGATGAAAATCGGTAGTGAAGACAGGTTGTAAGGTATCCTTGAGTTTCTGGTCAGAAAAGAAAATCATAAGATCCTGATCCGGGATTTGATCGAATTCGGGCGTATTCGTGATTATCGGATATTCCCATTCACGGTGTTGATGAAGGCCATCCTGAACGATACCGTTACTTTTGATCGTCTGCAACCATCGGGTGCCTATCTTGCGTGTCCGCAAAGCGATATGATGTCTGCGGAGCCTGAAGTCAGGAGTGTCGAAGTAGATACTCAAGATATCATGTTCCGCCGGCTCAGCGATGCTACAGTTTCTTAATAGCGGCAATTCCTTGATAGTTGTAACACATTGAGGCGGAAGTCGTAATTTGAGTTCAATTTCAGTAGGCACAATTTTAAATTTAAGTGCGGTCCGTGTTAGTTTTTCGGGGGAACGTAACCCACCGGATTTTCCGCGCCTTTGCCAAAAAAATGCGCTTCTAATTGTTCAGCGAGATATTGGCGTGCTTTTATATCGGATAGATTGAGACGGTTTTCGTTAATGAGCATGGTTTGGAGTTTGAGCCATTCACTCCAGGCTTCTTTGGACACGTTTTCAAAAATACGCTTCCCTAATTCACCAGGGCATGGCTGGAAATCCAAGCCTTCCGCTTCGCGTCCGAGTTTGATGCAATG
>CAZTCY010000096.1:0-9541 GCA_964612715.1 uncultured Nitrosomonas sp.
GCTTGAATGGCACAATCAGCGCCTCCTCTGGGCAAGAGCAAAGCAAACTCGCCTTCTCCCACGCGCGCCAGGAATTCACTTTCTTTCAGGGTATGCATCAAACGCTGAGCCAGTTGTTGCAGCAATTGATCGCCCGAGTGATAACCTAAGATTTGATTGATTCCACGCAAGCGGACAATATTCAGATGCAAGACAGCGAGAGCGTGATGATGATATTTTGCAGTTTGAATAGCATCTTGCAAGTGCTCAAGCATAAGCGTGCGATTGGGCAATTCGGTCAGAGGGTCATAATAAGCCAGTCGCATAATGGTAGCTTCGGCTGCCTGATGCTCGGCACGCATGCGCAGATTGGAAATGCCATAAGCCAAGTCATCGGCCAATTCGCTGAGCAACTTGACTTCCTCTTGATCAAAAGCATCAGGTTCGATCGCACACATGACCAAGGCACCGAGCACTTGTTCATTCACGCGCAGGGGAAAGGCGGTAACTGCTGCATAGCCGAACTTGATTGCATGCTCGTGCAGGGGAGCATAAGCAGGCGTGGCATAGACAGGATCTGTGAGAATGCTCCT
Organism: uncultured Nitrosomonas sp.; assembly: GCA_964612715.1. Taxonomy (GTDB): domain Bacteria; phylum Pseudomonadota; class Gammaproteobacteria; order Burkholderiales; family Nitrosomonadaceae; genus Nitrosomonas. The sequence goes on from CAZTCY010000096.1 coordinate 573, forward strand.
GCCCACACACGGCTCGCCTGTACGGATCGCAGTGGCTGTCGCGGAACGCCCCATTTCTGTATCGGCCCAAGTGTAATGAAGCGCTTCCAAAAACGCTTTATCTACACCGATACTTGCCATCCAGTGGAGACGCTTGTCTTTATCGTGCTCTGCATATGCGACGCCAGCCATACGGTAACCGCCTTTTTCCACGATAACCTGGCACATATCGTGCAGCAATTCTTGCTCGTCCGAGGCATGTAACAAAGTATGATTGCCAGCACTCAAAGTTCTGAGCGCACAGGTGACGCGCTCGATGATCGTTAGTAATTGCTCGTTCTTTATCACTGAATTCGAACTGTCTTTATTTGATTCGTCGGCAGGGTATGTCATACATTCTTACCTCGATATTGTAATGGTTCCCTTTAAGAACCTGTTCAAGATCTCGATCAAAGCAACTGTATTAGCCACCACCGTATTTTTCCGGGTAGTTTTTTCAGAAGAATGGCATCCGGAATGATTGGACCAATCAATCCAGATCTGTCAAAACATCTTTATTTCTAATAACTTATTTTAGAAATCCAGCAAGTGATTTTCAGTATGTAAAATTCAGAATTACTTTTAAATTCACTTTTAACATTGGCTTAACGGACGATTAACGCTTTCCTGACAAGCGCATTATTAGTATGCGAAAGAGGAAAACGCAATAGAGTCAGAACCGTTATTTAATCGAAATTCACAGTTAACCGGATGCGCGCTTGTAGTCCTTGACACTTTGCGATTTCTCAATCCGATTTTCGGGTCAAAAATTTAGCATAACGTTAGCATAAGGAGTGACACAAATGTTAGAGGAATTTATCACTAATTTCATGAATAACTTGTTCAAACCATTGTTGTTGTTTTTTTACCTGGGGTTCCTGATTCCCTTGTTAAAAGTGCCGCTGGAATTTCCACCTGCGCTCTATAAAGGAATAACCATTTATCTGCTCATCGCAATTGGCTGGCATGGCGGTGAAGAGCTTGCGGAGCTTACTGCGGATGATTTTCAGCTGGCTCTGGGATTTATGGCGATCGGTTTTGTAACAAATACCATTATCGCATTAATGGCGTATCAGGCGCTGCGACGGATGACGCATTTACGGAAAATTGATGCTGCAACTGTAGCAGGATACTACGGCTCGGATTCGGCGGGTACGTTTGTCACTTGTGTCGGTGTGCTGGTTGCCGCCAATATCGCGTTTGCCGCATATATGCCGGTGATGCTTGCTGTCATGGAAATTCCGGGCTGCCTTGTCGCACTTTATCTGGTTTCGAAAGCCCGTCATTCGGGGGCAATGGATGAAGCGGGTAATTTGCCCGGAGAGCCTGGATACAATCCCGCAGCCATTAAGATAAATGGCGATACAAACGGAAACGGTGGTGTCTTTAGTAAAAAGGTATTGCATGAGATTTTTTTCAATCCCGGTCTGTTTCTGTTATTTGGCGGTATTTTGATTGGATTTATCTCCAGACTGCAGGGTGTAAAAGTTACTGAAGCGAATGACCAGTTCTTTATCGTATTGTTTCAAGGCGTTTTGTCGCTCTTCCTTTTGGAAATGGGCATAACAGCTTGTTCGCGCCTTAAAGATCTGAAGCTTGGCGGACCGGGTTTCGTAGCGTTTGGGGTTATTGCGCCCAATATCTTTGCGACCTTTGGGATACTTGTCGCCCATATGTATAGTATGGTGATTGGACATCCGTTTGAGATTGGAACCTACGTGCTTTTTGCGGTATTGTGTGGTGCGGCTTCATATATCGCTGTTCCAGCTGTTCAGCGCATGGCAATTCCTGAAGCAAGTCCCACGCTGCCGCTGGCGGCTTCACTCGGATTGACATTTACTTATAACGTGACCATAGGTATTCCGCTCTACATTTTGTTTTCTACTGCACTGACCACGCTGATACCGGCGGTGTAGTTGTTCTTAAGGCAAGGCGGAAGCGAGTACTGAACTGGCAAGCCTTGCCGGTAGCCTAGAAAAACAAAAAGATATTCATCATTTTTCATCAAACGGGCAAAGTGTGAGCCCAAATCCGATAAAGCTGAAATTCAATATATCAGTACTGATTTGGGCTCGCACTGACCATTGTTGTATTAATGTGCAAAGACCTTTACCGTAAGGCAAGCATCGTATCCTTTATGGTTTCCGTATTCGGCATGCTTTCTCCGGGCATGTATCCAGGACTCTGCCGGGCTTAAAGGCTAATCTCCTGCGCTTATGGGATAACAGCTCATATTTCTTCATTCTTGCATTTGCAAAACTTCGTTTTCGTTGCATGGTTTCATGATGTCCCTCGACATTGAGAAAATCTGCGCTCGTTTTTCCGTTTGGCTTGCTACGATTGCTTAAGTCTGACGGCTATCGGTATTCCATCCGCTTTTTTTACCTGATTCAGAATCCAAATTGCATTTGAAAAATCGTCAGAGGTATGTGCTTCTGATTCGGATTTCTCCATTAAAACCGTTTTTAATCAGTATTTAACACCGTTTTGACGTGATGTTGATATATGCCGCAGTAGAGTATCTACTGCGCTCAGTGATTAACCTCGTCATAACGCGCACATGATCAACAACTTGGAGAAATGACATGAACAAAAAATCATTAGCCTATAGATTGATTCTGGTTTTTATTCTGGTGCAGCCGGGTATTCTGCTTGCGGCCGGGAAATCAGAAACGGGTGCGGTTACAGAGAAAGCGCGAGCGTTACATCTGGAACAGCCTCAACATTTTCAGGCGCTGGCGAATAAAATGATGGGGCATATCAGCCTTGCCCGATTTGCACTGGCGATCAAGCTGCCGCGTCAGGCAGTGCACCAGATTGAAAAAGCGCAAATTATCGAAGCTGTTCTTACATCACAATTACCTGGACCCAGAATTGATGCTGCTTTTAACTACGGCAAGATAGATTACGCTAAAAACGCCCGGGTCAAAGAACATTACGTGCCGGTTGTGGATGATGTGCTATTGATCAGTGATTATGAAGATATCTTTAATTATTTGAAAAAACTCAATGTGCAGGAAACGGATGCCAGCCTGGTGCAGTTGAAAATTGCAATCAATCTCGATGATATTAAGGTTGCGCTGGATAACGCACTGCGGTCGACGCTTGAACATAAAGAGTATGAAAAAGCACAACAGACGCTTGCAGCAGCTTTCAGTAATGCAGTTATCGAAGAAAAAGAAATCGAGGATCCGGTACTGGCGATTTCAGAAAATTTAGCGCTTGCCAAGGCATTTCTGAATAATGCGCAATACGAAAAGTCACGTTTCACGTTCAAGTATGTTCAAGCGCGTCTCAACGATGCGCATAATGCCAGTATTGATGAAAGTATCGTGAAAAAATTTACGGCTGAACTGGATGAACTGCAAATGGCGCTCAGGAGAAAAGACCCTTCAAGAGCGCTCAGCATTTATGATCATATCGACGGGTGGATGAAAATTGTCAGAGGATATTGACGCGATGCACTTCCGAGCACAGCGTTAATTGAATACGATCGGGAATATAATCGGTCGAGTGGCATAAAAAATACGAGTTTCATGTTTGAACGGGAAGTGCTGATGCGACCATAATAACGCGTCCTGGATAAGAGGGATAAGGAAGCTGCTTTCTCATTCCTCTATTTTTTTAATCGCTGCTTCCCCAGTATTATCGTTGGATCAATGACGCTATCGCGTACGTCAGCATTTTTCTTTTTGAGATCGGGTGTTTACAGTTTTGTAACAAAAGCATTTTGTTAACATTTTTCTCACAAAAAATTAACAAATTCTTGATATATCAGTCAGTAGACTGTAAGAACGGTATAACAGAGGAGTAGAGTCATGAATGTGTTGGTCATTGAGGATACCGAAGACATCGCCGCAAGCATCTATGATTATCTGGAAGACTTGGGTTATACGATTGATGTGGCGGGTGATGGTGTAACGGGATTACATTTCACGGTCACTAAGAATTATGACGTAGTTATCCTCGATTTGAATTTGCCGGGCATTGATGGTGTTGATCTTTGCCGCCGGATTCGCCGGGATGCCCAGAAAGCTGTCCCGGTATTGATGCTGACATCAAGAGATTCGCTTGAAAATAAGCTGGAGGGTTTTCGTTCAGGCGCTGACGACTATATGACAAAACCTTTCTGTCTGAAAGAGCTTGCGGCGCGTGTGAAAGTGTTATCCGAGCGGGTCAACCGTTTGCCGGATTCACAGTTGATGGTCGGGGACCTCATATTGGATATGAATACGCACAGAGTCTCCCGGGCAGGCAAGCAAATTAATCTCAATCGCAAACTTTACCGGATTATGCTTTATTTTATGCAGAATCCGCGCCGTGTAATTGAGCGTGAGGAGCTTGAATACGCAGTCTGGCAGGATAATACACCTGATAGTGACGCATTGCGTACGCATCTTTGCCATTTGCGCCAGGTGATCGATAAGCCGTTTGACCAACCTTTATTGCATACAGTGAGAGGGTTTGGTTACATGCTTACTGACGAATATGCAGAAGGCGAATAATAACCGTATCGCCCGGCGTATTACATTTGCTTTTTTATCCTTTGGTATTTTTTTAACGCTGGTGCTGGGGCTAAGCCTGATTATTGCATTTAAGACCATCGTTACCAGTATGCTGGATGACATCCTTTACGCTGAACTCAAACATTTCCGTCAGCAGACACCGAATATGCTGGAGCCCGGTTATTTCCGTTCACGCACAACGACCATATACATTTCTCTAGTCGACGAGAAAAGCCACAACTTACCGGCGCATGTCCGTGATCTTGATCAGGGTATCTATGACCTGACCCATAATTATCGTGATTACCGTGTTCTGGTTGACCATATCGATGGTATCCGTTATGTCGTGAAATTCGACGATACGAACATTCATGAACTGGAAGGTGAATTCATTATTCTGGTCTGGATGTGCTCGCTTGTCGTTTTGATGTTTGCGCTTGCTATTGGCTGGAAGATTGCACACGGTGTTGTTCAGCCGATTAAGCAGCTTGCTGATCAAGTGGTTGCGTTTAAAAATAAACTGGATAAGTCCGTGCAATTATCCGGGTTTAACGATGATGAGATCGGCGACCTTGCGCATGAGTTGCAGCACTATCACAATCAATTAAGACTTTTGCTGATTCGCGAAAAAGAGTTTGCAAGCAACGTCAGTCATGAATTGCGTACCCCGATAACGAGTATCAGCCTGGCTGTGGAAATTTTGTCTTCGAATGGCAATCTGTCGCTCAGGGAACGTGAACGGATTAAGCGGATTCAGCGCGGCATTAATGAAATGGTCGAACTGATCGAAACTTTTCTGGTGCTGGCGCGTATCAACAGTGAATCCGATGAAGGCTGTCACCCACGCAGATTGGGGCCGATTGTTCGGAAAGTCATTGAACAGCAAAAGATATGGCTGGGCAACAAACCGGTTGAAGTAAAAGTTGTAGAGAAAGTACCCTTAGAAGTCTCCGCACCATTAGGCATACTCGATGTTCTTATTGCCAATCTTGTTCGCAATGCTTTCAAATATACGGAACGGGGAGGCATTAAAGTGTTATTGGCATCCGGCCGGCTCACAATTGCGGACACCGGTGTGGGTATCGATACACAAACGCAGGCACAAATTTTTAAATGCTATGTAAAAAAGGATACGTGTAATTCGAATAAAGTCGGCCTTGGATTAATGATCGTTTACCGAATTTGTGAGCGGTATGGCTGGCGCGTATCTTTTAAAAGTACCCAAAACCAGGGGTCTGAATTTACGGTATGGTTTTCAGCCTGAGGCACTGTTTTTTCATCATAAACCGCCATTCATTCATTTTTAGCCTTGTTTTAACGGCCTCATCACATCCTCGCGATTAGTATGACTGCAAAAAACCGCAATTGATCGGGACGCACAATCCCGATGCTTGAGCGGATTTTTCAAGACACATTTCGAAAGCGCGATTTCGCCCAACATTATCAAAATCAAAAGGAGAAAAGCGGATGTCAGAAAAGTTTGATTGCAGTTTCACGGATCATTTGACCCGGCGGCTATCCCCAAAGGGAGTTGAAGTTTTGTCACTGCGCATGCGCAGTAATGCCTCTAATCACCAGGCCGAACGCAGCTTGCATGCGCCGGGAAATCCATGGATAACAGGTTTGACAGTATGTTGTGTTGCGTTTACTTGCCTGGGTGCCAGTACAGCAACCGCTGAAGAAAAAGCCCCCCCTGTTTTGCAGATGGAGCAGTTGAAAAAATCGGCGGTTGAAACGCAGAAACCGGCCCCTCACGGAACTCAGGCGCCTGTGAATAAAAATGGATCGAAAAGTTATGTGATGGGGGATACCGGGACTTTTCCGGGTGATTTTGATAATCTGACCCGGTTGATGGAGTCCCACCAGACACCGCTTTCCGCGTATATGCCCGACTGGCTCGATCTGGCGATTGAACACCGCACGCGGTATGAGGCGTATGACCACGGTTTTACGCGTGCAATTCCAGACGGCAGCGATAATCAGCAAATTCACCAGCGTACGCGGTTTTTGTTCGAAATTAACAGAAAAGATCCTTTGTCATTTACTTTTGAGCTGACGGATATACGCGCGCCGTTGGCGGAGTATGGGCAGGCGGGTTCACCGATTTATGCCAATCACTTTGATTTTACCCAGCTGCATATTGACATGAAGACCGAGAATTTTTTCAGAACGGGATTGCCGGGAAAAATCGAGGTCGGGCGCATGGTGATGGATTTTGGTGAAGGGCGTCTGGTTGCAGGGCACCGTTTCGGTACCTTGACGCCGACATTCGACGGTGTGCAACTGACTGTGGGGTCGGGGGATAAAGGATGGGGGCTGAGAATGTTCGGAACATCACCCGTCAACCGATACGCAACCGAACTGGATGATTTTTCCCCGGTTACTTTTTTCTCAGGCGCGCAGATCACTAACCGCGATATCGCGTGGGCTAATGTGGATGCTTATTTTTTTCAACTGAACGAAGGGAATAAACTCAGAAAGCGGAACATTTCCACGCCTGGCTTCCGGATTTTTTCCAAACCGACGCCAGGTTATTTCGATTATGAGATTGAATCAATGTACCAATTCGGAGAAGTTGATCATGTCAATTACTTTGCTCACCGGCATCACGGGGAAATAGGGTATAGCTTTAAAACTTCGATGCCACTTAGATTGATTTATCTGGTTGACTATGCGTCGGGTGACCGCGATCCCAACAAAAATTTTGATTTCCTGTTTGCAAAACGCCGCGTCGAGTTTGGTCCAACGGGTATTCTCGGTGTGTTTTTCCCGTCCAACATTTTTTCACCTGCAGGCATCCGTATGACACTTTCGCCGACACCTACAGTCAGTCTGATGATATCGCACCGTGCATTCTGGCTCGCGGAAAAACGGGGCGCGTTCGTCGGTACCGGTTTTCAGGACCTGACCGGCCAGGCGGGAAGTTTCTTAGGTAATTTGTTTGATTTTAATCTGAGATGGAATCCCACATTCAGTTACTGGAAGCGCATGAGTTTCGATATCGGCTATACGCATTTATTCAAAGGCGATTACTTTGACAAAGTGTCTAACGGCCCGGGCAGCCGGGATACCAATTACGGCTATACCCAGGTGACTTTTAAGTTTTAGCCATTCTATTCGGGAATGGTTGAAATCCCTCGCTTTTGGATAAAGAGAAGATTATATTATGCCGCTGCGTGGTGTTTTATAATTGGCTTCCATGCACAGCGTAAAAGGCTGTTCTTTACGGAAGATTCAACAAAAATCAACCGGTAATGGTTCAGTGAAGCATGCGTAAAATGAATCAACAGGTTTTATATTGGAGTTTGACAATTGTTGGGTGACAACGCGGGTACGATTGACTGGGAAAAGCATGTAAAGCTTAATACATCAGCACAGATGCCCGCTGAAAAAACAAAAAATAAGCAACATGACCATGTGCTGTGCCGCAAGGCGATGCCACTGTGCTGCAATGCCGTTGTTATGATGTTCCATGATGCATGGCCAGCCTTTCAATGACCGGCTTCTTAACTTTACTGTACAAGGAACTGCTGCGATTCTGGAAAGTCGGTTTCCAGACGATTGCGGCACCTGTCGTGTCGGCATTGCTGTATCTGCTGATTTTTGCTCATGTGCTGGAGGAGCGTATCCAGGTTTATCCGGGTATTGCCTATGCTGTTTTTCTGATTCCGGGGCTGGTGATGATGGCGATAATGCAGAATGCATTCGCCAATGCGTCGTCAAGCGTGATTCAATCCAAAATCAGCGGGAATATCGTTTTTCTTTTGTTGTCGCCATTAACGTATCTGGAGATTTTCTCGGCGTATATCCTGGCGTCCGTTGTACGCGGCTTTCTGGTCGGCATTGGTGTTTATTGGGTGGCGTGGCTGTTTTTTGAAATCCCGTCTTTTCAGCCCGTGTGGGCGTTTCTGTTTGCCGTGACAGGCAGCGCGCTGCTGGGCGCACTGGGTGTTATTGCGGGTATCTGGGCGGATAAATTCGATCAGCTGGCTGCGTTTCAGAATTTCATTATCATGCCTTTGACATTTTTATCGGGCGTGTTTTACTCGATTCATTCCCTGCCGGCGGTCTGGGAATTCCTGTCTTACCTGAATCCTTTTTTTTATCTGATCGATGGGTTCCGTTACGGCTTTTTCGGCGTATCGGACATTTCACCTTACCAGAGTCTTTTTGTCGTTACCGCCTGTTTTATCGCACTGTCCACGTTGACCATCGCGATGCTTAGAAGCGGCTATAAACTGCGACACTGATTTTTCCGGGTTAAGATCTCACTGAAGGGCGCATTGCGGCGTTAAAATTGGGCTCAAAATGCTCACATACTTCACGTATGCTCCGCTTTTTTGCTCAATTTTGCCTTGCACTGCACTCCTTGATTGAGATCTTGAATAGGTTCACTGAAGGGCGCATTGCGGCGTTAAAATTGAACTCAAAATGCTCACATACTGC
>CAZTCY010000097.1:0-9438 GCA_964612715.1 uncultured Nitrosomonas sp.
ACGATGAAATATAACCCGCGTGCGTGCAATGCACTGGCCATGCTGCCGCAGTATCTCAGCAGGCACCCGCTGGCGCCGGAAGATACCGGACAGGGCTTTCTTGCCTGCATGTACGAATTACAGGAAATTCTCAAAGACGTCACCGGCATGGCTGGCATCACCCTCGCACCGATGGCCGGTGCACAAGGTGAACTGGCAGGCGTGATGATGATCCGCGCCTACCACGAAGCGCATGGCGACTTCGAGCGCACCGAAATTATCGTTCCGGATGCGGCGCATGGCACCAATCCTGCTACTGCGGTAATGTGCGGTTTTAAAGTGGTCGAAATTCCTACTGACAAAGAAGGCAATGTCGATCTGAATGCGCTTAAAGCCGCCGTTGGCCCGAAAACTGCGGGGTTGATGCTGACCAATCCGTCTACACTGGGCGTTTTTGAAAAAAATGTTACTGAAATGAGCCGCGTCGTGCACGACGCGGGTGGTTTGCTCTACTACGACGGCGCCAATCTGAATGCCGTACTCGGCAAGGTGAAACCCGGCGATATGGGCTTCGATGTGATCCACATCAACCTGCACAAAACATTCTCGACACCGCATGGCGGCGGCGGGCCAGGTTCTGCGCCTATTGGCGTTGCAACACGCCTGCTGCCGTTCATGCCGGTACCGTTTGTCACGTTGGAAGACAACAAATACTGCTGGGTGACCGAACAGGAAAGACCACAATCGATCGGCCATTTATCCGCGCACATGGGTAATGCCGGGGTACTCCTGCGCGCTTACATTTATGTCCGCCTGCTCGGCAACGAAGGTATGAATCGCATTGCCGAATTTGCCACGCTGAACGCCAATTACCTGATGGCAGAGCTCAAAAAAATCGGCTTTGAAATCGCGTATCCGACACGTCGTGCAAGCCATGAATTCATTGTCACCATGAAAGATATCAAGGATAAAACCGGTGTGACCGCAATGAATCTGGCAAAACGCCTACTCGATAAAGGCTATCATGCGCCGACAACGTATTTCCCCATCCTAGTACCCGAGTGTCTGCTGATTGAGCCTGCAGAAACCGAGTCCAAACAGACACTCGACGCATTCGTCACCGCGATGAAAGAAATTCTCGATGAAATTGAGCAGCAGCCTGACATGGTTAAAAGTGCGCCGCACAACATGCCGCTGCGCAAACTCGATGATGTCAAGGCAGCACGCGAACTGGATCTCTGCTGGAAACCCGGCGCGTAAAACACGCTCTGCCGAAAAACCCACCGGTGCGCCAGTTCAAATAACGCCGCGCACCGGCTGATCACTACTTCATCAATCCATCACGCACGCAGTGCAAGACAGCTTGAGAAGCCATTTTTTCAACAAACCCATCATCCGAAATAACAACTATGCGCACACTGATCTGCGGCTCGATCGCTTACGATAACATCATGGTCTTCCCTGACCATTTCAAAAACCATATTCTCCCTGAAAAAATCCACGTGCTGAATGTCGCGTTTCTGGTGCCGGAAATGCGCCGTGAATTCGGCGGCTGCGCAGGCAATATCGCCTATAATTTAAAAATGCTCGGCGGCGAACCGGTCATGATGGCGACTGTCGGTGACGATATTCAGCCTTACCGCGAGCGTTTCGCGCAGCTCGGACTCGATCAGTCGAATGTGCTGCATATCAAGGATACATTTACCGCGCAGGCGTTTATCACCACCGATCTGGATGATAATCAGATCACCGCGTTTCATCCCGGCGCCATGAATTTCTCGCACCTCAATTCCGTAAACGACGCCAAAAACGTTCAGCTGGGCATTATTGCGCCGGACGGACGCGATGGCATGCTGCAACACGCGCTTGAATTTCATCAAAACGGTATTCCGTTTATCTTCGATCCGGGTCAGGGCCTGCCCATGTACAATGGCGACGAACTGACGGACTTTATCAACAAAGCCGACTATGTTGCGGTCAATGACTATGAAGGCCAGTTGTTGCAGGAACGTACCGACCTCACGCTGGAAGCAATCGCCCAAAAAACCAGAGCACTGATTGTGACGCTGGGTGCACAAGGCTCGACCATTTATGCCGATGGCCAGCAAATCGACATTCCCAGCGTGAAGCCACAGGACATTGTCGACCCGACCGGCTGCGGCGACGCTTACCGCGCTGGCCTGCTGTACGGCATCGCGCATGGCATGGACTGGCAGATAACCGGGCGACTCGGTTCGCTCATGGGCGCATTGAAAATCGCACATCGCGGCGGGCAAAATCACCAGTTTACCCGTGACATGATCGATCAGCTTTATTTTGATCACTTTGGCAGCCGGATTTTCTAACCGTCTTTTAAACGCTTTCCCTGATCGTTATCCGGCCTTGAAGCAAACGTTTTACTCTCCAGCACTTCGGAAGAAAACCGACCGTCTTTCCGCCGTCGAAGCGATCAAACGGCTGAACGAAGAAGGCTTGCGTTTTCTCAACAACCTCATCGTCAAACGGCTCAAGCTCATTTCCCAGACCCGCACGACCTCGCTGATGACCACCTCACCAAAGGCGATCGCGTCGCCTTTTCAACCTCGGATGGCCGGACAATCGAAAGCACCACATGCTGCGTCCCAACAAAAAACCGTCAGCACCGTCACCGACGACGGCCATCACTGGAACATCTCCCCCAGCCTGCTGCGCCTCTGATCCGGGAAGTAGGAAATATCAATATGGCCATGATTCGTCAGCCCGAGAGCTTTCTAGAAAAAATCAAGTATATTCCTTGCCAATTGGAGCTTTTTTATCAAAAACTGGCTCGCGCAGTTGATATACATTTCCTGCCGTTAATTGCTGGATGAACGGAAAGAAGGTGCTGTTGAAAAAGGTGATGATACAATTTACGAAGTATGACACTGGACAAAACCGCAACGGTAAACTGAAGATCGAGAACAAGGATACAAACTCATGACTCCGGGCAATTTCCAGCACCTTGCCAATTTCATCTGGTCCGTCGCCGATCTGCTGCGTGGCCCGTATCGCCCGCCGCAGTACGAACGCGTGATGCTGCCGCTGACCGTGCTGCGTCGTTTCGATGCCGTGCTGGCGCCCAGCAAGGACGCCGTGCTCAAGCGCTATGCCGAACTGAGCAGCAAGGGCATCCCCAACATCGACGCCATCCTCAACAACCTGGCCAAGGATGAACACGGCACCCCGCTGGGCTTCCACAACCACAGCCAGCTCGACTTCCAGAAGCTCAAGGGCGACCCCGACAACATCGGCCGCCATCTGGCCGACTACATCGCCGGCTTCTCCGAGAACATCCGCAAGATCTTCGAGCGCTTCGAGTTCGACAAGGAGATCGAGAAGCTCGAGGAATCCAACCGCCTCTATCAGGTGGTCTCCCAGTTCGCCGAGATCGACCTGCATCCCCGCAAGGTCGACAACATCACCATGGGTCTGGTCTTTGAAGACTTGATCCGGCGCTTCAACGAAGCCGCCAATGAAACGGCGGGCGATCACTTCACCCCGCGCGAAGTCATCCAGCTCATGGTCAATCTGCTGCTGGAACCCGACACCAGCGTGCTCACCCAGGCCGGCGTCATCGTCACCATCTGCGACCCGGCCTGCGGCACCGGCGGCATGCTGGCCGAGGCACAGAACTGGATTCGCGCCCATAACGAACAGGCCACGGTCAAGGTCTTTGGGCAGGACTACAACCCGCGCTCCTATGCCGTGGCCGCCTCCGATCTCTTGATCAAGGGCCACAAGGATGGCCAGGTGGTGCTGGGCAACACCCTCACCGACGACCCTTTTCCGGACCAGCGCTTCGACTATCTGTTGGCCAACCCGCCCTTCGGTGTGGACTGGAAGGCGGAGAAGAGAATCATCGACCGCTGGCCCAACTTCCGCGGCTACAGCGGCAAGCTCCCGCGCATCAACGACGGCGCCCTGCTGTTCCTGCTCTACATGATGAGCAAGTTCCAGGACTACAAGGCGGGCGACCGCGACAAACCCGGCTCGCGCACCGCCATCGTCTTCAACGGCTCGCCGCTGTTCACCGGCGGCGCCGGCAGCGGCGAGAGCGAGATCCGGCGCTGGATCATCGAGCGCGACCAGCTCGAAGCCATCGTCGCCCTGCCCGAGCAGATGTTCTACAACACCGGCATCGGTACCTTCATCTGGGTGGTCACCAACCGCAAGGCCGCGCACCGCAAAGGCAAGATCCAGCTCATCGACGCCCGCGAGCGCTACACACCGATGAAGCGCAGCCTGGGCGACAAGCGCCGCTACCTCGACCAGGCCGCGCTGGATGCCGTCACCCGCGAACACGGCGCGCTGGAAAACAGCAAGACCAGCCGCGTGTTCGACAACACCGACTTCGGCTACCGCCGCATCACCGTGCTGCGCCCGCTGCGCCTGCGTTTCGAGATCACCGATGATGCCCGCGAGCGCTTCCTCAACACCTGCCCCGAGCTGTACGACGCCCTGCAGGCAGTGCAGGACGCACTGGGCACCGAACCGCTGCTGGACTGGAACCAAACCTGGGACGCCGTGCAGCGGGTGTTCAAGACCCTGCCCGACGATGTCGAAGGCTGGGCCAAGGGCGCCAGGGGCACGGCACAGAAGAAGATCTTCCGCGACTGCTTCACCGTGGTGGACCCCGAGGCCGAACCCGTCATCGCCAAACGCCACACAGTCGAGCCAATAGACCGCGCCGCGCTGTTCCCCAGCCAGACCCTGCCCGCCGACCTCGGCAAGGATGACCTGTACGCGTTGCTGGGCCTGTACGCCGATGGCAAAGGCAAGCACATCGAATACGAACCCGACCCGGCGCTGAAGGATGCCGAGAACATCCCGCTGAAGGAGGACATCGTCAGCTACGTGCTGCGCGAGGTGCGGCCCTACGTGCCGGATGCCTGGATCGACCGCGCCACGCTCGACGAGCAGGACGGCGGCATCGGCAAGGTGGGCTACGAGATCAACTTCAACCGCGTGTTCTTCCAGTACCAGCCGCCGAGGCCGCTGGCTGAAATCGATGCGGAACTTGCCGGCGTGGAGCAGCGGATTCTGGAGTTGCTGCGGGAGGTGACGGAGTGAGTCCTATCAGCATCGCGCGAACCCTGCCCGACCACTGGAATCAGATGCGTTTTCGGTATATCGCGTCGACATCCAAGGGGCGACTTCCCGCCAAGGGCGATGATGATGTTGGCCACTCCGAATCACTACCGTATCTATCAATGGAGTATTTACGGGGTGACACTGACGCCTCCACATATGTCTCATCGGAAGGAATGATTTCCGCCGACGACCAAGACGTACTGTTGCTTTGGGACGGTTCTAACGCGGGTGAGTTTTTGCGTGCAAAGCGTGGCGCTGTTTCATCAACTGCGGCTCTTGTAACGCCCATTCAATTTGATCGGAAATTCCTGTTCTGGCTTTGTAAGGCTTCTGAACCTGTTCTCAAGACATTTACAAATGGGATGGGCATCCCGCATGTAGATGGTGAATTTCTGAAAGATCTTGTGTTGCCGTATCCAAAGGAAGCGGAGGCTCAAGAGCGAATCGCCAACTACCTCGACCGCGAAACCGCCCGCATCGACGGGCTGATTGCGGAGAAGGAACGCATGCTGGCGCTGCTGGACGAAAAGCGCGCCGCCCTCATCAGCCACGTCGTCACCCGCGGCCTCGACCCCGATGTTGTATTCAAACCTTCCGGCTTGGAGTGGCTAGACGAGATTCCGGCGCACTGGCGCGTGGAGCGCGCCAAGAATCTTTTCACGGTTCGCGATGAACGTTCGGACGATGGATCGGAAGAACTGCTGACCGTGTCTCATATCACCGGCGTCACGTCACGCTCTGAGAAGGACGTGTATATGTTCGAGGCCGACGACAAGGCGGGCTACAAACGCTGTATGCCTGGCGACCTTGCCATCAACACCCTGTGGGCATGGATGGGCGCGATGGGGATTAGCCCCTTGGCAGGCATCGTCAGTCCCGATTATCACGTCTACACGTCGAAAGGCGAGCTGCTGCCCGAGTACGTCGATCTGCTGTGCCGCTCGCGGCCCTTTGTGGCGGAAGTGAGCCGATGGTCGAAAGGGGTCTGGTCTTCCCGGTTGCGCTTGTACCCGGAGAACTTTTTTGAGATGCGGCTACCTGTCCCGCCACATGACGAGCAGGCTGCTATCGTCCGCGCCGTCGAGGTGGATCAACGCAAGGCGAACGCGCTGCGCGAGAGCTTGCAGTTGTCGATCACGCTCGCCAAGGAACGTCGCGCCGCGCTGATTACTGCTGCCGTCACCGGTCAAATCCCGACGGAGGAGATGTGCGGATGAAACTGGAAAAGCTCACCCTCGCTAACTTCCGCGGTTTCGATCAGATCGAACTCGACTTTGCCGATGACGTGACGGTGATTGCCGGCGTCAACGGGGTTGGCAAGTCCGGCGTGCTGAAGGCTCTGACGAGCGCGATGTCGTTGGCACTGCCTAAGTTCACTGTATCCAAGGAATCCTCGCTTGGTTTGAGCGATACCGACGTTCATTCGGGCAAGCCTACGCTATCCGTGTCGGTCACATTGAGGCTCGATGCGGCAAAGGCCATTGTCGATCTTACCCGCGCGGCACCACTAGCTGCCGACAAGGCCGAGAGCCTGATCAAGCGCCGAGACGACCTGCGCTTTGCTACACGGGAGACCAAGAAGGGCTCGAAGGAAGAGCAGGAAATCAATGACGAAATCCGGCTCATTGAAATCCAACTTGATCAGGCTTCGGACATCGCCGCAGTGCGCATACTGCCCAATGATGCGGCGACTGAAGCAGATGAACTGGTTACTACCCTGAAGGGGGGACCTAAGCAGCCTCTTGCGGTTTTCTATAGCACATCGCGATTCTTGTCTCGACTACCGCCTACGCTCCCTAAAACCAAAAAAATTGATGCCGCTGCTGCCTATGACAAGTCGCTTAACCAACTGGAAGTGTCGCTGAACGACTTCGCCAACTGGTATCGGGTGGTGATGGCGGAGGTCGCTGCAGCAGAAAGAGACCGCCTGTTTCTGCAGTTGGAGCAGGCGATAAAGACCTTCTTGCCTGAGGTCAGCAACCTGAAGCTTCACGAAGGTCGACCGCCACGATTCAGCGTCATGAAAAGCGGTCGGATGCTGTTCTTGGAGCAACTCTCCGACGGCGAGCGCGGCCTGCTCGCCCTTGTGTTCGATCTCACTCGGCGTCTGGCCATAGCCAACCCGGACAGTGCGAATCCCATTTCCGAGGGTGTGGCGCTAGTGCTAATTGATGAGATCGAACTGCACCTTCACCCAAGCTGGCAACGTCGAGTACTGAGGTTTCTCCAGAGCACTTTCACTGGCTGCCAATTCATCGTTACTACCCATTCGCCGCAAGTTATTGGCCAAGTTCGACCTGCCAAGTTGCGGCTTCTGCATCATGATGGAGCCGGAAGAGTCGTCCTTGCGGATGCTTCGCAGTCCTTTGGCATGGACAGCAGTTGGATCCTACAGAACATCATGGGAGTGCCGGCCCGTGATTACGAGACAGAACAGCGTCTCTCGGCGATCTATCTTGCGATTGATGAAGGCAACTTGGAAAAGGCGCGAGAGCTTGCGGAGCAACTACGAGCCGATATCGGCGATTTTCCTGATCTGCAGGAGGCTCTTGCACTATTGGATCGGTTTGTGTTGTTGAGGTCTGAATGAGAAGAATCACAAAAACTCACCCTCCGCAGGAGTTCACCGCGTGGCGAGATGCGAATCAGGAATTCAATCACACCTATCGGGACTTGCTGGGCACACAGGCACACGAAGCCCTGAAGTCGAAACTGCTTGAAGAACAAGGCTGGCTTTGTGCCTACACGGGGCGGTCGATCGACAGCGATTCGTCCCACGTCGAGCATATCAAGCCGCAGTGCGAATGTTCGGAATGGGAAGATATTGAGTACAGAAACGTTGTTGCCTGTTTTCCAGCCGACGGCGGGGACACTTCGCATGGATACGGCGCGCCGATCAAGGCAAGTTGGTGGGACGAGCAACGATTCGTATCACCTTTGTCTGCTGAGTGCGAACGACGCTTTCGCTTCGTATGGAGTGGTCATGTGCATCCCAGCCCGGACGACCATGACGGTGCGACGGCAACTATTGCGGCACTTCGGCTTGATGCTGACCCACTGCGTCAGCTCAGAAAGGCAAGGATTGACGGTTTCTTTGGGTTTGGCCCCAGGTCTCGCACTCGACCATTGACCATCGCGGATGCCAGAGCCGCACTAGCCAACATTGAGAGGCGCGACAACCACGGCCGGCTACGTGAGTTCTGTTTCGTCCTAAAACAATTACTGCCAAAGTATATTGAGCAAGCTAGGGGACAAGTATGAAACGCACCAGTGAAGCCGCATTCGAAACTGCTATCGAGGCGGTCTTGCTGGACGACGGCTACACGCGGGTCGATGCCAAAGGCTTCGACCGCGAGCGTGCCATCTTTCCCGAAGAGGCGCTGGCCTTCATCCGCGCCACCCAGGGCAAGGTGTGGGAGAAGCTGGAAGCCCTGCACGGCGAGCAGACCGGCACGCGGGTGCTGGAATCGCTGTGCAAGTGGCTGGATACCCATGGCGCGCTGGCCACGTTGCGCCACGGCTTCAAGTGCTTCGGGCGCACGCTGCGGATTGCCTTCTTTCGCCCCGCGCACGGCCTGAACCCGGAACTGGAGGCTCGCTATCAGGCCAACCGGCTGGGGCTGACCCGGCAACTGCACTTCAGCCCGAAGTCGGAAAAGTCGCTGGACGTGGTGCTGTCGGTCAATGGCATTCCGGTGGTGACGCTGGAGCTGAAGAACCCCTTGAGCGGCCAGACGGCAGCCAATGCCATCCACCAGTACCGCCACGACCGTGACCCGCGTGAACCGATCTTCGTGTTCACCAAGCGCACCTTGGTGCATTTCGCGGTGGACACCGAAGAGGCGCACATGGCCACCCGGCTGGCGGGATCATCCACCTATTTCCTGCCCTTCAACCGGGGCATGGACGGCGGCGCCGGCAACCCGCCCGACGCGCAAGGACGCAACTACAAGACGGCCTACCTGTGGGAAGAGGTGCTGCAGCGCGACAGCCTGCTCGACCTGCTCGCCCGGTTCCTGCATCTCGATGTGGAAGAGAAGACCACGGACGATGGCAAGAAAGTACGCAAGGAAAGCCTGATCTTTCCGCGCTACCACCAGTTGCAGGCGGTGCGCCGGATGGTGGCAGCTGCCGCCAGTGAAGGCGTGGGGCACAACTATCTGGTGGAGCATTCCGCCGGCAGTGGCAAGAGCAATACCATTGCCTGGCTAGCGCATCGGCTGTCCAGCCTGCACAACGAGCGCGACGAGCGGCTGTTCGACAGCGTGGTGGTCATCACCGACCGCGTGGTGCTCGACCGCCAGTTGCAGAACACCATCTACCAGTTCGATCACCGCCAGGGCGTGGTGC
>CAZTCY010000098.1:0-9422 GCA_964612715.1 uncultured Nitrosomonas sp.
CAGTAGACAGTGTGGACAGTTGACCGGTTGAAAGGCCTTTAATCTGGGCCGCAGTCAGCGCCTGGATCTGATCTGTGTCCAGGCTGTTGAGCTGCTCGCTTGAGAACGCAGCTACCTGCTTGGCATTGAATGCACTGATTTGTTCGCTCGTCATTTTGGCGAGATCTTCTGTTTCGATACTGGCAATCTGGTCAGTTGTCAGTGCGCCGATTTGAGCTTTGGTTAGCGCGCTGATCTGGCTGGTGGACAAACCTTCAATTTGCGCGGTACCTAGCCCTTTGATTTGGGCAGCGGTAAGGGCGGCGACATCTTCAGTATCGAGTGCAGCAATCTGATCGCTGTCAAGGCTGTTCAACTGGGCAGCAGACAGCGCAGCGACCTGGGTGCTGGTCAGTGCCTGAACGTTGCCAGTAGACAGGTTGGACAGTTGATCAGTTGAAAGGCCTTTAATCTGGGCTGCGGTCAAATTTTTAATATCATAAACCAGCATGCCATCTGAAAATGCCTCAGCTTCAAATGCCTTGATCTGACTGGCGTTGAGGATAACCATGTCCTGTGTTTCGATTGCAGCAATCTGTGCACTGGTTAAAGCATTGATTTGTGCTGTGGAAAGCTGTTTGAAATCTGCTGTGGTCAGATTCTGGATCTGTTCAGTGGTAAAGGCCTTTATTTGCGCTGGGGTAAATCCCTGGATGGACGACATGATGGAGCATCTCCTCTATTAGAATTTGATAAAAATAACGGCTTGAGTTGGTTAGCGGCCGCTTATCAGGTTTCTTTATGATGTCGTTGCAGTCAACCTGTCAGGCGACAGAAGCGCTGCCTTGGAGGTATTTGTCTAATGCTGAGGCAAACAATCGGCGATAAGTATGCCTGGGGGATTGGAATTGTCCCATTATGACGGACAGTTTTTTCATCGCACCGGGAAAGTCTCGACGTGTAAAAAAGGATTACAGGAGGATGTTCAGAATTCTGTATCAGTTACACATTGCCTAACGCGCTGCGCTTGGATGGGATAATGCGCCCTTCAGTGAGATCTTGAACAGATTCTAAAAGTATACCTTCCGTAAAATCAGAACAATGCAGGAATAGAAGCCTGAAAATGCCCTATAATACCCACCTTTAGCGCACCGTCACTGCTTCTGCCCGCGGTGAACCTCATCAAGATTTATTCACATGTCACAACAATTTACTTTTCCTTTTCCCGGGTCAGTTCATCGTTCGTTTTTCTCGTCCAACTCCAGCGACGCCTTGTATCTTGCGCAACTCGGCCAGCACAAAAAACCGGTCACCGTCATTACCGCCAATGCGGCAGATGCACAGCGGTTGATGGAAGAAATTCCGTTTTTCGCCCCGGAATTGTCCATGCATTTATTACCTGATTGGGAAACATTACCTTACGACACCTTTTCGCCGCATCACGATCTCGTCTCCGAACGTCTGGCTACGCTGTACCAGGTGATGAACAGGTCCTTTGACCTGTTGATCGCACCGTTGACCACATCACTGTATCGCATCCTGCCGCGTGAATATCTTGCTGCACATACTTTTTTTCTTAAAAAAGGGGAACAGCTCGATATCAACACTTTACGCACTCAAATGTCGCTGGCAGGCTACGCGCATGTCACGCAGGTTTTCTCACCCGGAGAATACAGTATTCGTGGTGGATTGATCGATCTGTTCCCCATGGGCAGTGCAGTACCCTTCCGCATCGATCTCATGGATAACGAAATTGATACGATCCGTACTTTTGATGTCGATACACAGCGCAGCATCTATCCGGTCAGTGACATCCGGCTCCTGCCGGCACGTGAATTTCCATTGGATGAAAAAGGCCGCACCTGTTTCCGCAGCAAATTTCGCGAGCAATTTGAGGGAGATCCGACTAAAAAACAAATCTATAAAGATATCAGCAACGGTATAGCACCCGCCGGAATCGAGTATTATCTCCCTCTGTTTTTCGACCAGACTGCGACACTCTTTGACTATCTGCCGGAAGACACGCTCATTTGCCTGCACCGGGATGTACGCCCTGTACTCGATGAATTCTGGCGTGACACGCAATCCCGTTATCAATTGTTACGGGCTGATCCCGAGCGCCCCTTGTTACCGCCTGAAGCGCTTTTTCTGCCTGCTGACGGGTTCTTCGGCAGAATCAAGCCTTATCCGCGCATCGAGATGCTGCCAAAAAACGAAAATGATCATACCGAATCGATCTTTAATACACAGTGCTTGCCTACCGTGCAGGTCAATCGGCATGCCGAAAATCCGTTGGAAAAACTGACTGCTTTTATCAATCGCTTTACGGAAAGTGGCGGACGGATACTGATCCATGCCGAAAGCATGGGCAGGCGGGAATTAATGGCTGATTACTTCAATCAGTACCGGCTGCGGCCGACGCTCTGCGAAACTTACGCGCAGTTTCTTACCAGCGCCGAACCCCTGATGTTATGCACCTCCCCATTGAATAACGGATTCATTCTGGGCGATGAAAAACTGGCCTTCATAACAGAAGCCGAGTTATACGCGACTCATGTCCAGGGGCGGCGTGAAAGGGAATCACGCAAAATCACATCAACCGATAATATTCTGCGCGATTTGTCTGAAATCAAGCCAGGCGATCCGGTGGTACATGAACAACACGGCATCGGCCGCTATATGGGGCTGGTCAGCATGGATCTTGGCGAGGGTGAGCACGGCGAACTCAGCGAATTTCTATCGGTGGAATATGAAGGCGGTGACAAATTATATGTTCCCGTGTCTCAGTTGCATCTCATCGGACGCTACAGCGGTGCTTCTCCTGAATCCGCACCGTTGCACAGACTGGGCAGCAGTCAATGGGACAAGGCCAAACGCAAAGCCATGCAACAGGTGCGCGACACTGCCGCCGAACTGCTCAATTTATATGCGCAGCGCGCTGCACGGCAGGGCCATACGTTCAGTCTGAATCAGCATGATTATGAAGCTTTCGCCGAAGGTTTCGGCTTTGAGGA
Source organism: uncultured Nitrosomonas sp. (assembly GCA_964612715.1). GTDB lineage: Bacteria > Pseudomonadota > Gammaproteobacteria > Burkholderiales > Nitrosomonadaceae > Nitrosomonas. The sequence continues at coordinate 2,994 of CAZTCY010000098.1, forward strand.
AACAGCAGATCAGGCGGCCGCCATTACATCCGTCATAGAAGATTTGACTTCCGGCAAACCGATGGACCGTTTAATCTGCGGCGATGTCGGATTTGGCAAAACCGAAGTTGCATTGCGCGCAGCCTTTGTTGCTGTCGCCGATGGCAAACAGGTCGCAGTACTGGTGCCAACCACACTCCTCGCTGAACAGCATTTCCAGAATTTTTCCGATCGTTTTGGACTGATTGCCGATCAATGGCCGGTAAAAATTGCGGAACTGTCCCGATTCCGCTCCGCCAAGGAACAAACCAGAACGCTGCACGCACTGACTCAGGGGCAGATCGATATTGTCATCGGTACGCACAAATTGCTGCAAAAAAGTGTCCAGTTTAAACAGCTTGGTCTGGTCATCATTGATGAAGAACATCGTTTTGGCGTACGTCAAAAAGAGCAACTCAAACAACTGCGTGCCGAAGTCGATGTATTGACACTCACCGCCACCCCGATTCCGCGTACATTGGCAATGTCTCTCGAAGGTTTACGTGACTTTTCCATTATCGCTACCGCGCCGCAACGGCGACTTGCGATCAGAACCTTTGTCAGCAATTTTTCCATGGGCATCATCCGTGAAGCATGCCTGCGCGAACTGAAACGTGGCGGGCAGATTTATTTTCTCCACAATGAAGTCAGCACGATACAGCACATGCAGGACAAACTGGTTGAATTATTACCTGAAGCGCGTATTCATACCGCGCACGGACAGATGCACGAACGGGAACTCGAGCATGTGATGCGTGATTTTTATCAACAGCGATTTAATATATTGCTCTGCACCACAATCATTGAAACCGGTATTGATGTGCCCAGTGCCAATACCATCATTATCAACAACGCCAACAAATTTGGTCTTGCGCAACTGCATCAGCTACGCGGCCGTGTCGGCCGTTCGCACCACCAGGCTTACGCTTATCTGCTCATACCGGATGAACAAGCGCTGAACGCTCAAGCTAAAAAACGACTCGAAGCCATACAAGCGATGGAAGAGCTCGGCTCCGGTTTCTACCTGGCGATGCATGACCTGGAAATTCGCGGCGCCGGCGCTGTTCTGAGCGAATCGCAGAGTGGCGAAATGCAAGAGATTGGCTTTAGTTTATACAGCGCCATGCTGGATACCGCGATCCAATCCCTGAGAGAAGGCATTGAACCCGATATGCAGCACCCGTTGGGTATCGCCACTGAGATCAATCTGCATGTCCCTGCCCTGCTACCGGAAAACTATTGCCAGGATATTCACGAGCGTTTGGTGCTGTATAAACGCATGGCCAATTGCACACAAGATGAACAACTCGACGATATGCAAAGTGAACTGATCGACCGTTTCGGTCTGCTGCCCGATGCTGCGCGGGCCTTGCTCGACAGCCACCGGTTGCGTATCGCGGCCAAACCGTTAGGTATCATCCGTATTGATGCACATGCGGAAAACATTCAGGTACAGTTTAAGCCCGACCCACCGATTAATCCCGCAAAAATTATCCAGCTGATACAAAACAACCGCGCATACTCGCTTGCCGGGCCTGACCGGTTGAAAATTCAGATTCATATTCCTGAAGTCAGAAACCGCGTTCTGCATATTCACAATCTGATCCAATCACTGCAGGCGCATTGAATCCGATAGATCATCACCGACGGAGGAACCATTTCACAGTATCGTAAAATCGGATTCACCAGATTGATATCGCTGACGATTAAAGCGCGATAACCGGCCTATTCTTCATCATACGCGCTCTTCTCACTCGAAAAACGATATCCCGTTCCTCTGACGGTTTGTACAAGCTCATCCTTGTTCACCTTTTCCAGTACTTTGCGTAACCGCCGGATATGAACGTCAACGGTTCTATCCTCAATAAACACGTGATCACCCCAGATACGATCGAGGAGTTGCGTGCGCGTATAAACGCGCTCCTTATGCGCCATGAGGAAATGCAGTAAGCGGAATTCGGTAGGCCCGAGCCTGACTTCATGGTATTTGGAACAGGCATCATCACAATAAGCCAAAATACGATGTGTGGCAGGATCAATCTTGAGCCCTCCGGCTTCAATGATTTCATCCGAAATCTCAGGAATACGCCGGCGCAACACGGCTTTGATACGTGCAGTCAATTCACGGGGCGAGAATGGCTTGGTAATGTAATCGTCGGCACCCGCTTCCAAGCCGGAAATTTTATCTTCCAATTCGATACGCGCGGTTAACATGATAATGGGAATAACCTGTGTACGCGTGTTACGGCGTAACTGACGGGCAAATTCCAGTCCGCTCATATTCGGCAGCATCCAGTCCAGCAAAACAAGATCCGGTAAAACATTATTAATCATCACCGTCGCTTGCTCGGCATTATTCGCACAAATCGGCGTAAGTCCCGACTTTTTTAAGTTATACGATATTAAATCCTGGATTGCAGGCTCATCTTCCACGACCAGCACAGTTATAGACATCAGACAACTCCATCGCATTTTTTACTTGTTAAAACAGCTGCAGAAATCTTAGAATCTGTTCAAGATCCCGATCAAGGGATGCAGTGCAAGGCAAAATTGAACGACGCAAGCAAAGCACAGCGAACAGCCGTAAGACTGGCCCGTTAGGGCGAGGCGCTTGCGCCGAGTAAAAAGCGCAGCATACGTGCAGTATGTGAGCATTTTGAGTTCGATTCTGGGTTCAATTTTGTCGCCGCAATGTGCCCTTCAGTGAGATCTTGAACAGGTTCTTAGACACAAAAATTCTGCGGTATGGCTGATGCATCATGTTATAAAAATAAGATTACAATTTTGTGACAAATCACGGCGTTCTGTAATAAATCCCAAAAACAGATGCTTAATCCGTTAGTCGCACGCTCGCATCGCGCACGACCTACCCGAATAATCAGAGGTTTAGGTGTTTAGTCCAGGCATTTGACGGCGATGACAGGTTGGCCACCGACGAATTTCTGGAAACGCATTGGAATATCGACAGAAAATCAGAGGCAGTCGGTCAGATTCATCCTTAAACAGAAATCCAGAGAATAATTCAGATATATCCGGTTTGTTTCACATAATGAACGCCGCAATATTAGCGTACATTCCGCATGTGAGAAAACACACACTACATAATTGAGAAATTATATATACTGTTTTTATCCCATTTACTACAAAAAGGTATGTACATGAGAAGTGAAATGAATCGTGCAGCAAATTCCGGAAATGAAGGTGATCGTATTACTTCGGGTGAGGCTTTAGATCGAACACCGCAGGCAGAAGAGGATCATTTTGCATTGAACACTATTGCTGATAATACTGCAGACCAGACTTTTATTCCGGATATCATGGCAAATGATGCGGACAGAAATGCCAAGTCACTCTGGTCGATGGATAATGGCATCAGTTTCGGGTCATCCAATCTTACGCGCAGTGCTGTGGTTGACACTGCTGAATATCCTGTGGATACGCGAGCGCCACAACTGACTTACTGCACACCTTGGGACGAAGGGACTTTAAAAATTGATCAGAACATCATACTTAATTTTGACGAATCCATTGTTGCAGGCAGCGGCAGTATCATTATCAGCAACGGCGTCGATACGCGTGTGATTGACATCAATGACACGAGCCAGGTGACTTTTGCAAGCGTTACAAAAGGGGGCAGGACGATCACTATCGATCCCACCGAGGATTTGATTGCTGATACTCATTACAATATTCAGATCGCCAGTGGCGTGATTCTGGATATGGCGGGCAATGCTTATAAAGGCATCAGCGATCCTGAGACACTTGATTTTATGAGCACGGCTTCTAACCCGTTGCTGATCTGGAATAATCCATGGAATGAGGAAACATTAAAAGCAGACGACAACATTGCGTTGTATTTTGATGAAGCAGTTGTTGCGGGCAGTGGTGCAATAATCATCAGCAATGGTTCAGACACGCGCACGATAGACATTCAGGACACGAATCAGGTAACGTTTGACGATTATGGTGGCGTAATCATCAACCCGACTGATGATTTGATTCCGGATACGCACTACGCTATTCAGATCGCACCCGGTGCAATTCTGGATATTGATGGTCACGCCTATGCCGGAATCAACGATACCGAAACCCTGAATTTTATAACGACTGATCCCGCGCCTGTGCTGTATTGGAGTAATCTACAGTACGAAGGCATATTAAAAGCGGATAACCACATTGAGTTGTATTTTGATGAAATGGTTGTTGCAGGCAGTGGTGCAATAATCATCAGTAATGGTTCAGACACGCGCACGATAGACATTCAAGACACGAATCAGGTGACGTTTGACGGTTATGGTGGCGTAATCATCAACCCGACTGATGATTTAATTCTGAATACCAACTACCACATTCAGATCGCCAGCGGCGTGATTCAGGATGTGAATGGCCATGCTTATGAAGGTATCGACGATTCGACTACGCTTAATTTCACAGCGATTGCTTCAGACCCTTTACTCACATACAACATTCCAGGAGATGAGTCTCTTCTTAAGATAGACGGCGAGATTCGCCTGGGTTTTGATGAGCATGTCATGCCTGGGTCGGGTTCAATTGTCATCAGCAATGGAACAGATACCCGTTTCATCGATATCAACGATTCTAATCAGGTGACATTCAGTGGCGGCAAGGTGACCATTAATCCGGCTGATGATTTGATTTCGGATACCCACTACCACATTCAGATTGCACCAGGTGTCATCCTGGATAATGACGGCCATACTTATGCGGGGATCAGCGATCCGGATACGCTTAATTTCACAACAATCAGCTCCAGTCCTTTGCTCACTTTCAGTAATCCAGCAGATGACGCAACCGAGGTATGGGTGGGTAGTGATATTTACTTGTATTTTGATGAAATGGTGGTTATCGGTGCTGGGAATATTATTCTCAGCAATGGCACCGATATTCGCACGATTAATCTCCAGGATACCAGTCAGGTTATGTTTGACGGTTATAGCAGTATCTCTATTAATCCTGCGGTTGATCTGGTGCCGAATACTGACTATTTCGTACAGATAGATAGCGGCGTTATCACGGATATGACCGGTAATCCTTACGCTGGTATATACGATACAACCACTTTGAATTTTACAACAACAGATTCTCCGGTGACGCCAATGATATTCCCATCACTAATTGATCTCGTGCTGTTCTAGCAAAGATTGCTGATTGACCCGCATGATTCATACTTTGAATAATCATGCGGGTTTTTGTATTTTTGCATGTTGGAATAATAGCGCATCTTAACGGAGAATCTCAGCGGTGTCAGAACATGATAAAACAGTGTCTGCCTTGCTACAGGCTGCGTTGCGCTGCTATCAAAACAGACAATTTGAAGAAGCCATCGAATACTGTCGCAAAATTTACGCGTATGCACCACAACAAGCCGATGCACTTCACCTTAGGGCTATTATTTACGCACAAAACCGTGAATTTCCGCTGGCCAATGAATTTTTTGACAAAGCTATTGCGGCTGCGCCGCAAAGGGCGGATTTTTACAGTAATTATGGCAATGCCCTGTTTGAACAAGGCCGTTTCGAAGAAGCCATGCGCTACTGCCAACGCTCACTTGAGTACGATTCTTCAAATGCCGGAGCGCACAATATTGTCGGGAGTATTTTGTTATCGACCAACCGATTAAACGACGCGGTTGCGCATTTTCACAGGGCGTTGGTATTACAGCCCGAAAATCCCCAGGTGCTCAACAATCTCGGTAATGCTTTACAGAAGATGAAAAAAACCGAGGATGCCATAGACTGTTATCGCAATGCATTGAGACTGCGGGAAAATTACCCGGAGGCACATAACAACCTGGGTTTGGGACTCAAACAACTGGGTAGAATTGATGAGGCCAGAAAGCACTTTTTGCGTGCTATTGCGCTGCGTCCGGATTTCATCCAGGCAAAACACAATTGTATGGAGGTTGATCCGGCATGGTGCGCGCCGCTGGAAAGTAAACGTCTATTTTTGCGGCGTTATCAGGGGGAAGATGCCGCCTATCTGCATCAATGCTACATGAATGCATCATTTATGGATTTATATAACCGGTATATCCCGCGCCATCAACACAATGGCGATTTGGCCGTAACATTGTCGCAGGCCTATGAAAAGCATCCCTGCCAGCTCAAAACGGTCGACTGGATTATTTTCAGGAAATTAACCCAGACGCGTATCGGCATTGCTAACCTGGTTGACATTCAATATCAGCACAGGCGTGCAGAATTTCAGATTGGCTTACCGGACCCTGCCGATCATGCCCGTGGGATTGCTCTGGAAGCGACCTTGCTCGTGCTTGATTATGCATTTAACCATGTAGGATTGAATAAAATTACTACCGTTGTGTACGGCCACAATACATCTTCCCAGAAAAATGCGCTGGCATTGGGATTTGTACAGGAAAGTTACTTGCGG
>CAZTCY010000099.1:0-9304 GCA_964612715.1 uncultured Nitrosomonas sp.
AACTGACCAAAATCGCGTGGCGGCATGACGTGCAGACGATGATCGAAGGCCCCGGTCATGTACCGATGCATCTGATCAGGGAAAACATGGACTTGCAACTCAGGCATTGCGACGAAGCGCCTTTTTATACGCTGGGGCCGCTGACGACTGATATTGCTCCCGGCTATGACCATATCACTTCCGCCATCGGCGCAGCGATGATCGGCTGGTACGGTACTGCGATGCTGTGCTATGTGACACCAAAAGAGCATCTCGGTTTACCGGATAAGGATGACGTCAAGGACGGCATTATTACCTATAAAATCGCTGCGCATGCCGCCGATCTCGCCAAAGGCCATCCCGGTGCGCAGATTCGCGATAACGCCTTATCCAAGGCGCGGTTTGAATTCCGCTGGGAAGATCAGTTCAACCTGAGTCTCGATCCCGACAAGGCGCAGCAGTTTCATGACGAAACCCTGCCGCAGGAAGGTGCCAAGGTGGCGCATTTCTGCTCGATGTGCGGGCCGCATTTCTGCTCGATGAAAATCACCCAGGATGTGCGTGATTACGCCGCCAGTCAGGGGATTGCCGAAGACGAGGCACTCAAACAGGGCATGGAACAGAAATCGGCTGAATTCAAGGAGCAGGGTGTGGAAATTTACAGCAAACTGTAACGGGTTGTTGCAAAATAATCCACGTTGCCATTTACGGTGTGAGAAACAGATTCAGAATGCGTATTTATGATGTATAAACCTGCTTCTGTGTCTGTTTTTGCCGGATGGTTGCCTTGCCCCCTTATCCAGAATGTCTTTCAATGGTCTGTTACCTCGGTTAATGCACTAGTCAAACCTAATAATAATCAAAACCAATTTACATGGATCTCATTTTATTACTCAAGGCATTAATCCTCGGTATCGTCGAGGGGTTGACCGAATTTCTACCCGTCTCTTCAACCGGCCACCTGATTCTGGTCGGCGATCTGCTCGATTTCAACAGTGACCGGGAAAAGGTGTTCATGATCGCAATCCAGCTCGGCGCGATTCTGGCGGTCTGCTGGGAGTATCGTCGGAAAATAGCTGATGTCATCATGGGCATAGGTTCGGATACATCGGCGCAACGCTTTGTGCTGAATCTGTTCGTTGCATTTATGCCCGCAGCCATATTGGGCCTGCTGTTTATCGACGTAATCAAGCAGTATTTGTTTAATCCGTTATCCGTGGCTACGGCGCTGGTGATCGGCGGTATTGTGATTTTATGGGCGGAACGGCGCGATCATCAGATTGAAGTTGAGCAGGTCGATGATATGGACTGGAAACATGCGCTGAAAGTTGGTTGCGCACAATGCCTGGCGCTGATTCCGGGTACTTCCCGCTCCGGTGCGACAATCATCGGCGGTCTGCTTTTCGGTCTGTCGCGCAAAGCCGCCGCTGAGTTTTCCTTCTTCCTCGCCATTCCGATCATGTTCGCCGCGACGTTTTACGATGTCTACAAAAACCGTGCCATCCTGGAATTTGATGACATTGGTATGTTCGCCGTCGGTTTCGTCGCCGCATTTTTCAGCGCGCTCCTCGCCGTGCGCGGCCTGATCCGTTTTATCAGTAATCATGATTTTACGGTGTTTGCGTGGTACCGGATTGTATTCGGGGGCGTTATTTTATTGACGGCGTATACCGGGGTTGTGGCGTGGTCGGAATTGCCATGAGTATGGGTCATCAGTTTGTGTTATACGCTAACTGATATCAGTACATTGAGGATAGTGTTGAATGCCCGCGCTTTGCCTGAAACAGCGATTGTGAACACCGAGGCTCGCAATAGGCAATAAAAAAACCAGCACATCCAGAATAACCATGAAGGAGAAAGAATGAAACAGCGATGTGCTGGGTAGTTCGTCAAATGATTTAAAAAACTAAACTATTCCAATCATCCGGCTACGCATACTGTTATGCGCTGACTGGTACGGTAATACAGCTTAATAAGGGCTTCGATGAGTGCAGTAGCAATATATGCAGCATTGTAAATGATAATTGTTTTCATTTGTAAGGAAATTTGACTATTGTCAAACTACAGGGGAAATATCGATGCCAACATCGGCTGAGATAAGAAAAAGCGAAATCCGTCCGGATAAGAAGGTTGTCACCTTTATGTCGCCTTTATCTTTGGGTTGTTTCACGGTTTTAGTCTTGCCGCCAGAATTCTGGAATATGCGCTTCCGGTCGATGAGTTTTTGCGCAATCTTGTTTTTTCGATATTGGTATTGAGATCGGGAAAATCCTGGTTTGGGCTGCAATTTTGATTGCGATTGCATATTGGAAAGATCTGATAACGTGCAGTGACCCGATTGGCCCTTTCCAAAATTGCGGAAGGAAATGTTGGGGATCACAAGTATCCCCAACGTGTTTACATTGTTAGACCGGCATCATTGATGCGATCTGGCACGGTATCAGAAGCCGGAGCTTGTTCCCGTGCGTACAAAGTGGCCGTTCATGTTCATCCATGACTCACCAGTGAATATATCAGTGATAAACGCTGCATTGGTGGCAAAGCAATCGGATACACGCTGGTTGGTGCTCGACGTGATGGTTGTAACAGTAATCGGTGGATTAATCGTTACGCCCGGTAAGTCGGAAAACGATGAGAGCTGATCGGTCATGTCGAAACAGATGTTGCTGTTCACAACCAGATTGGCCAATTCTTCCTCAGCGTTGATAATGCAGATCGAACTGTTTTGCGCAAAAGTGCTCAATGGATCTGGGAATCCCGGGGGAAGATCAAGTGTAATGCCGGTGGTCTGGAATGAATTGACGTTGTTGGTATTCAGGATGGAAATGCCGGTAGCTCGCAGCGCAGGTGGTGGTTCGCAGAAGTTGGTGTTTTCAGACTCGGGAATTATGATGCATTGCCCGTTTGTTGTGATATTGACGACATTGCCGCTTTGCGTGATGACCATGCCCTGCGGAATTGTTGATGTGTCGCTGCATGCCGGTACGCTGCCGTTGCCGCCGGTTCCCTGTATCTGGGCGAATAGATTGGGCAATGTATCGATGAACGTGGGATTATCCGTTCCCCACGGCCCACCCAGCACAAAGACTTCGTTATCCTTAACGCCCGTATAAATGCCTGTTTCAGGATAGAATCGGAATGCCCAGGGATCGACTAACTGGGTAGTCTGATGATTTGGGAAAAGTTCCGGATAGCTGTTTTCCGCCCAATTGAATACCGTTTCAATTTCAATGGTTGTCGCGGCGGTCACTGGATTGAAGCTGAGTAACAAACCCAGCAAACCTGCTGTTGAGATTAAGGATTTGATACATTTTTTCATAAAACCTCCTTCTTGATAAAGAACCATTATTGTATTTACACTGATCGATTATCCGGTAAAACTGGCGTGAAGCTTTCGTTTTTATCGTTAAAAATCTGATGATGCCTAGCATCAGTACTCTTATTGGAACATTCCGCCTGAGCAGGTGTCAATGCCGGGTGCTTCATGGTGCGCGATTTACCGTGCAGGAAAGTATCCGTTACCGCGTCCTGTATGATAGTGCCGGATCGGCATTTTTTTCACCGGGCCAATATGAAATCGAGATTACAGTGATGGTTTTTAAGATCGGCAACTTGCTGCGATTATAAAGTTTAATCAATAAATATTTTACATATTCTTTATGTTCCTGATACTGAAAAATTTTGCAGACATCTGGTAAGGAACGATAGCACACAGATTGTTGTTAACTAAGTAATTGAATGTTATATTTTAACAAAACGTTAACATATATTTTACATTTCTTTAACATTGATTGTGATATTTGTTTGATAAGTATTCGTTGCTTGACTTAAGCACATGCACTTTGAATGTTAATCAAACTGGAGAGATCATAGATTATGCAGACCCAATCGGAAAACAGGTCACATTCCAATGACCAACAAACTCACGATGCCAATCAGGCTGCCCGGGCAGGATCAGCAGCCTTTCAGTCACAGTATTTTTTACGTGACACCGCTGCGGGGTTAATAACCGGCGCTATGGCCATTCCGTTAACGATTGGTATTGCGATTATGTCCGATTATCCGATCAAGGTTGGTTTGGCGACTGTGGCTTTCGCGTGCCTTGTCGGTTGGATTAATGCCTGGTTCCGGCCCGGTAATTTTATCGGCGCGCCGGGTATCGCAGCTGGACTGGCACCTGTATTGGCCTTGGGTGTGGCCACTTTTGGCATTCAAAATATGGCGTTTTGTATATTCCTGACCGCCGCCATGCAGGCAATCATCTGGTATTTTAACTGGCAGAAATATTTGCTGATTGCCGTTCCGGCTTATCTGGTCGAAGGTCTGCTGGCAGGGGTGGGGTTGAAGATTTTTCTGAAATTTTCTGAATTTACCTACGAAATATCCGACGATGTTGTGACAGAAGAATTCTGGAATGCCGCGCGTTATCAGATTATTGTTATTTCAGCGGTCGGTTTCGGGTGTTTTATCTATCTGTTTTCAAAATTTAAAGACACCCAACCGGCTGTTCCTTATTTCGCATTGATCGCTGGTGGCGCATTGCTGGCCCAGGTTATTGCAGTGCCGATGATTCATGTTGAAGACGTGCCGCTTTATCTGAGATTGCCGTTGCCTGAGTCCGATGTCAGTGTAACGATCTTGATTTATATGGTGCTTTTTTGTGCGATGCTGGCGATTATTGACGTGATTGAGCAGGTGATGAGTAATGCGGCAATTGAAAAAATTGATCCTTTAAAACGTAAAACAAACAGTAACAACAGCTTGCTGGCGATATGGATCGCGAATATGGGGTCAAGCTTTTTCGGTGGTATGACCAATCTGGACGGATTGGCTAAAAGTACGACGAATAAATTGGCTGGTGCATACACCAAATTTTCAGTACTCGTGATCGGTTTTGTCATCGCTTTCTTTATATTCAATACGGAATATCTGGATTATCTGCCGAAATTCGCGCTGGCGGCCATTATGATGTTTACCGGCTACAAGATGATCGCCGGATTGATTCATGTGACGCATTACGGCCCTTATGCACTGATGCTGGCCTTTGTGTGCGGTGGCCTGGTCTTTATGGTCGGCATTTTTGAAGGTCTGTTGATTGCGATGGCCATACATGGCTTTATTCATTATATGGTGTACACCAATCATGACAAAACACCCGGAAGGGCGGTCGTTAAACGGTATTTTGAGAATCTGAAGAAGGACAGTTCCAATCTGCAGTAAGTTTTATTTGCGGGCCACAGATTGGACAAAGGCGGACGAATATCTGTTTTTCCTGTATCAATCAACATCTATTTCTATTTAAAGGTAACGAAATGTACAAAAAAGTAATGGTCGCTGTTGATGACAGTGAAACCGCCAAGCATGCGTTAACAGAAGCAGAAAACATCGCCAATATTTATAACGCAGCATTATGTATTGTTCATTCTTTACAGGGGGATACCGAGGCCGACACAAGGGCCGGCAATGAAATACTGGCGCAAGCCGAATCATCTGTCATCAGCGCACTTGATATTGAAGCCCGTCTTGTGAATGCGGATGTTGAATATGGATTAAATGGTATTGTCGAAGCTATTGCCGCAGTTGTTGCTGATTGGGGGGCTGATTTACTGGTGGTGGGGACGGCCAACCGTCGGGGACTGGAGCGCTTTTTTATAGGCTCGGTGGCCGAGCAGCTGGTGTCCCGCGTCGATGCTTCGATATTGCTGGTTCGCCCAAAAACCACATAAGTAAGTCAATGGGTTTCCTTGTACAGAGCGCAGGGGTCATGACTTGAACAGTACCGTGAACCGGGAGCCTTGGCCTTTTTCGCTTTCAAAGAATATCTTCCAACCATAACGTTCACAGATTCGCTGAACAATCGTTAGACCCAGACCAATTTTGCTGCTATCGCCCGATTGGTGCGTAATATAATTTTTAAATAATTGTGCCTGTATGGCCGGATCAATACCGACGCCGGTATCGCTGACTGACAATCGGTCAGGTGACAAAGAGATTGTAATGACGCCTTTTTCCGTATGGCGGAATGCATTCCGGACCAGATTGGCCAGCAGAACGCTGAGTATGCCGGCGTGCGCGGCAACTTCCAGCCAGCCGTTGATTTCAACGTTGACTTTGACCGGTTTGTCGCCCAGCCATACGCGTTGCTGTTCAATCACTTTGCGCACGAGCGGCTCCATGACGCAGGCCGCATGGTTTTGCGTTGACTCATCGTTGGTCTGTGCCAGTATCAGAAAAGTCTCGATCAATTCAGACATTTCGCCTGCCGCACGCTGAATGCGCTGAATCCGGGCATATTCCGGAGTCGATAAATTAGCTTTGGATTCCAGTACTTCAGCGGCCATACTGATACTGGTTACAGGTGTCCGCAGTTCATGGCTCACATTGCTCGCGAATTCCTTTTCGCGAATCAGTAAATATTGCAATTGTTCATGGTAGTGTTTGAGTTTGCGTGCCAGAACACCGATTTCATCATCACCGAATTCAGATAAATCGAGTGTCTCGCCCGGTTGATTCTTGAAAGCCATGACCTGATAGGCGAGGCGCTTTATAGGACTGATGACATGGTCAGCAACGGCCCAGCCAATAATTAACGCTGTAAACAGGGTCAGAATGGCGCATAACCCGACAAGGCGGATGAAATCGTCTTCGCGCTTGTGAATGCTGGTGTCATCAAATTGCACGACATATCGAGTCCCGTTAATATGTTTAACCAGAACGCGATAATCGTGCCCATCGGACACGATGTCGTGCGTCCCTTGAGGAAGATTGCGTACATGTTCCGGCAAATTGCCCGGCTCGGAAAGAGGGGCCGTATAAATGACAATTGTTGAACGCGAATACGAAGTACCGGGAATGTCTGCAGCAGTTCCTGTTTGCCTTTGAAATTCGCCAAGTTCAGTATTGAGTATATCGTCGAGTATTTCCGTTTCGATGGACTTCAAAGCCGCAACGAGGCTGATGCCCAGTATGAGCGTCAAAAAAACGCCGAATAGCAGGAACGCCAGTGTGATACGTCTTCGGAGGCGTTTAGTCCTCTGCATTGTTATCTGTCAATTTGTAACCGAAGCCGCGCACCGTGTGTATCAGTGGTTGATTAAAAGGCTTGTCGACGGCCTGGCGCAAATTTGAGAGATGCGTGCGCAGCGCATCGCTGTCGGGTGGATTATCCTGCCATACAGCGTATTCAAGTTCTTCCCGCTTGATTACACGATACGGATTCTGCATCAGGAAAGCCAGCAGACGAAATAATGTTGGATTAAGGTTGATATGCTTTCCTGCCCGATGTACTACATGGGTTTCCATATTGAGCGAGAGGTCACCAATATGCAATTGAGACGCGGGTATGCGCCTGATGCGTTCGGACAGTACTTTAACGCGCGCTGCCAGTTCTTTTAATGCGAATGGCTTGATTAAGTAGTCATCAGCGCCGGATTTAAAGCCCTCCAGTTTATTTTCGAGTGAATCTCTGGCGGTCAACATAATCACCGGAATTGTGCGTCGTGCATCCTGACGAAGCCTGCGGCAGAGTTCAGTACCGTCTATACCGGGTAATCCCAGATCGAGAATGATGACGTCATAATCCCTGGTCAGCGCCAGGTGTAATCCGGTTACACCATCACTTGCAGCATCAATCGTATAGCCCAAGGTTTCGAGATAGTCATAAATACTGGCCGCAATATCCTGGTTATCTTCAACAATCAAAATATTCATGGACGCGCGCTCGATAATAATTCCAGCGCAGGCAGCTGCTGCCGGGGATTATTGGAAGTTCGATTGGATGTAATAGTCCTCATATGATTGTTTTTTACCATTAAACAAATTAAATTGCCAAGAAACGCATCCGGTTGAATATGCTTTGCAGCGCAATAGACTGGATATCATCCTTGCCGTAATGCCATTCATAATCATTATTAGATTTAGGGCCTGCGGCCCGGAATATTATAACCAAAGCAATGTCAAGTTAATGTTAATAAAAGATTAAAATTTTGCAAAGTAAGTGATTGTATGATGGCTTATTTTTGGACCTATCCGGTTTGGTTTTGATCTGTGATTTTGATTACGAGAATACGCTTACCTTGGAAGCATCGGATATGATAGAGTTCGTTCAGTTGAGATTGTTTAGAGAAGCTGGATCTGCCGTGCCGGAGACTGTTATTGAGCGAACGTATTATTATGAATGATTATAAAAAAATTCTTGTCGCAATCGATTTTTTAGATTATGGCAACATCGTTATTAAACAGGCCAAACATTTGGCCGTAAAATTCAACGCCGAACTCAGTGTAATTCATGTTCTGGATAATATTCCCATGCCCGACACGCCTTACGGAACTACGATTACTTTAAGCGTTCAATCCGGTGACCCACTTCTGGAAGCTGAAAAAAACAAGTTTAATCAGATATGCGATGATCTGGAGATCATATCAACCAACCGCTGGTTGATTTGGGGTAGGCCACAAGAGGAAATTACCGGGCTTGCGGTAAGAGAGAAAATCGATCTGATCATTGTCGGTTCGCATGGACACCATGGATTGGCTGCGCTGATGGGGTCAACCGCAAAAGGTGTCATTTTTAACGCTGAATGTGACGTTCTGACCGTGCATTTAGAAGATAATCAATAAAGCCTTTGTTACCAGAGTTTCCACCATGACGGATTCTCAGATTCCTGAATATCGCCCAGGAATTTGCTGTCGGGGAAATTCCTTTTTAGAACACGTTCAGCGTCATCGCTTAAATCATGCATTCCCATTGCATTGTAAGCCTGAGCCAGAATATAGAGCGCTTCCTCGGCTGCAGGTGTGAGGGGGTATTCCCGGACTGCGTATTGCGCGCGATTGGCTGCTGCAACGTAAGCGTGCCGCTTCATATAATAACGTGCTACATGCACTTCATTCATGGCGATCATATTCAACAGATGTGCCATTCGTTGTCTGGAATCAGGTGCGTATTTGCTATTCGGAAAGCGTGTCACCAGTTCCTTGAAATTTTCAAATGATTCACGCGATGCTTTTGAGTCACGTTCGCTCATGTCCTGCTTTAAAAAACCGCGCGTCAGAAAACTCATAATGCCCCAGTTGTCGTGATAATTGGCCAGTCCCTTGATATAATAGGCATAATCGACATTGGGATGATTGGGATGCAATTTGATAAAACGGTCGGCCGCCGCAATAGCCGATGCTTGCTCCTGGTTCTTGTAATGCGCGTAAGCTGTTTCAAGCTGTGCCTGTTGTGCGTAGCGGCCGTAAGGGTATCGTGCTTCCAATCCTTCGAACAATTTAATTGCGGCAGCATAATTTCCACTGCTTAATTTTTCTTTCGCTTCTTCGT
>CAZTCY010000100.1:0-9193 GCA_964612715.1 uncultured Nitrosomonas sp.
TTCCTGAACCTAAAACAATATTCCAGCAGGCCAGCAAGCTTTCTCCCGGATTTTCTCTGAAATTACAGCGTGGCCAGACAACGCTACAACCGAAAAAATATTGGGATGTTCCTTTTAAGCAGCAGGCTGCAATCGATGAAACCGAGGCAATGGAAACGCTGATCGCAAAATTACGCGAATCGGTAGATATTCATTTGATGACCGAAGTCCCGCTGGGTGCTTTTCTTTCCGGCGGTGTGGATTCGAGCGCGGTGGTTGCCATGATGAGCGGCATTATGAACGAGCCTGTTAATACCTGCTCGATTTCTTTTGGTAACCCTGAATTTAATGAATCACGCTATGCGCAGGAAGTCGCTGAGCGCTATCATACCCATCATCATGTTGATCAGGTCGAGCATGATGATTTCGATCTTATCGATAAGCTGGCGCTTCTCTATGATGAACCTTTTGCTGACAGCTCTGCACTGCCGACTTACCGTGTTTGTGAATTGGCGCGCCGGCGCGTTACTGTCGCGTTGTCCGGTGATGGCGGTGACGAGAATATGGCAGGTTATAGACGCTATCGCTGGTATATGCATGAGGAAAAACTGCGTTCCTCTTTGCCGCTGGCAGTGCGCAAACCATTGTTTGGATTGCTGGGCGCCATTTACCCCAAGGCCGACTGGGCACCCAGAGTTTTCCGGGCTAAAGCTACATTTGAGGCGTTAGCGCGCGATTCGGTCGAAGGTTATTTTCATAGTGTCTCAATTATGAGTGATAACATGCGTCGGCAGCTTTTCGCGCCGGTATTCAGGCAGTCACTGCAGAGTTATCGGGCGGTTGAGGTGTTGCAGGACCATGCCCGGCAGTCTCCAACGGATGATCCGCTGTCCCGTGTGCAGTATCTTGATATGAAGACTTATCTGGTTGGCGATATTCTGACCAAGGTGGACAGGGCCAGCATGGCGCATGCGCTGGAAGTCAGGGTGCCGTTGCTCGATCATGAACTGGTCGAATGGATGTCTTCCTTGCCCGTTGCTGTCAAGTTGAAGCATGGCGAGGGGAAGTATATTTTCAAGAAAGCACTGGAACCTTATCTTTCCGATAATATTCTGTACCGTAATAAAATGGGATTCTCGGTACCGCTTGCCGATTGGTTTAGAGGGCCTCTGCGCCAGCATGTGCGTAACACTGTTTTAGGGCCGGTTCTTGAAGAAACGGGTATCTTTAACCGCGCTTATCTTGAGGAAATGGTAGACCATCACCAATCAGGCAAAAGGGATTACAGCGCGCCGTTATGGACTTTGATGATGTTTGAATCCTTTATGCGCAATATCGTTAAAGGAGAAGGCCGGTTTGTTTACGAAAGGAAAAAGGTAGCATAAACGATTGCCGGGTTGGTCATTCAGTATCAAAGCAATTGCTAAAGCTTCAGGCTTTGCGGTTGCAGATATGTTCCAGCAGTCCCTGGCTTGCTTCCTCGACCATATCGAGTACCTGTTCAAACCCCTGATCTCCACCGAAATAAGGATCGGCCACTTCCTGGTTGCTGTACAGACCCTTGCTGTAGTTCATGAATAATTCGAGTTTGCTGTTGTACTGATCCGGGCAGCGCTGCTGCAAAAGTGCAAGATTTTCATGATCCATCGCCAGAATATAATGAAAATTGGCGAAATCGTTCGCAGCAACTCTACGGGCGCGCAGATCATGCATGTGATAGCCGCGTTTCAATGCGGAGTTTTGGGCGCGCCGGTCCGGCGGTTCGCCGATGTGATAAGCATGAGTGCCCGCGGAGTCCACAAAAATTTCATGCTCAAGTCCTGCTTTCCGAACGGCATGCTTAAATACGGCATCGGCTGTCGGTGAACGGCAAATATTGCCCATACAGACAAAAAGGACGCTGGTTTTATTAGCTTGGCTGGATTTCATAAGCGTTTTCGGTGCATAGTTTTTGTTGCAAAAGGAGAATTATACAATTTTTGATGTAAATTTGAGTAGGTGTACCACTTGCTGTGGTATCGGCCGGTAGCGCATATATCTGGTTTGACAGTGACGAAGGATGAAGAACTTCAGTTAAAACGTGGTGTTACTTAACGTCGCATAATTTTTTCAGTGATGAAATCGTGAAATAGTGTTCCGGCATAGAAAGGTGTAAAATGGCGAACTTTTATCGGG
Organism: uncultured Nitrosomonas sp.; assembly: GCA_964612715.1. GTDB lineage: Bacteria > Pseudomonadota > Gammaproteobacteria > Burkholderiales > Nitrosomonadaceae > Nitrosomonas. Next base: position 2,155 of record CAZTCY010000100.1, read on the forward strand.
AGTTCATTCGTCATAAGAATGAGTCAATAAGCAGTGGCCTTCTACGTTCAAAAATATGGCGGTACTTCGGTTGGAAGTACCGAGCGCATTAAAAATGTCGCACGCCGGGTTGCCCGATTTTATAACCAGGGACACCAGATCATTGTCGTTGTTTCTGCCATGAGTGGTGAAACGAACCGGCTGATTGCCCTGGCACATGAAGTGCATGAAAATCCGGATCCACGTGAACTGGATGTGATGGTGTCAACCGGTGAACAGGTTTCCATCGCATTGCTGGCGATGGCGCTCAAAGCGCTTAATGTCAAGGCGAAAAGTTATACTGGATCCCAGGTTAAGATATTGACCGACAGCGCATTTACCAAAGCACGGATACTGGACATTGAATCCGATCGCATTCGTGCCGACCTTGATAATGGTTATGTCATCATCGTCGCCGGATTTCAAGGTATTGATAAAGAAGGAAATATTACGACACTGGGACGCGGCGGCTCGGATACCACCGGTGTTGCTCTGGCTGCGGCGCTCAAAGCCGATGAATGCCAGATTTATACTGATGTTGACGGCATTTATACAACTGATCCGCGCGTAGTGCCAGAGGCCAGACGCCTGGCCAGCATTACTTTTGAAGAAATGCTTGAAATGGCAAGTCTGGGGTCAAAAGTCCTGCAGATAAGATCGGTCGAATTTGCGGGAAAATATAAAGTAAAACTGCGTGTTTTATCCAGTTTTGAAGAAGAAGGTGAAGGCACCCTGATCACATTTGAGGAAGACGGAAATATGGAGCAACCTGTTATTTCAGGCATTGCATTTAACAGAGACGAAGCCAAAATCACTGTATTGGGCGTACCGGATCACCCGGGCGTAGCGTATCAGATTCTGGGCCCGGTGGCCGACGCCAATATTGACGTGGATATGATTATCCAGAACGTCAGTCACGATGATCTGACCGATTTTTCTTTTACCGTTCATCGAAACGATTTTAAAAAGACAATAGATATCATCCGTGAAAAAATTCAACCGCATATTGGTGCGCGTGATGTTATTGGCGGTGATAGAATAGCAAAGGTCTCTGTTGTCGGTGTCGGCATGCGTTCACATGCCGGTATCGCCAGCGAAATGTTCCGTGTTCTGGCAGAAGAGGGGATTAATATCCAGATGATCGCCACTTCTGAAATAAAAGTGTCGGTTGTGGTGGACGAAAAATACATGGAACTGGCCGTACGTATTCTGCATAAAGCATTTAATCTGGAACAAGCACTGTAAATTCTATACAATAGCGGTTTTTCCAGAACTGGCCGGGATGAGATGACATTTATAAACAATAATCCCGGCATCGATCAACGTGGAGAGATGGCCGAGTGGTCGAAGGCGCTCCCCTGCTAAGGGAGTATAGGCACAAAACGCCTATCGAGGGTTCGAATCCCTCTCTCTCCGCCAAAGATACACCAAACGTCACCCACAGTTAGCTAGAATACCCGCATACACACAGGACTTCAAGGTATTTTAGTCAACAATAGCCAACTGTAGAAAATGCGGGTAACAATTCAAAAATGCGGGTAACATTGAGGGTAACATTTCATTCCCTTAAAAAGTTACCCACAAATGAAGCTTACAGACCCGATAATCAAGGCAGCAAAGTCCAAAGAAAAGCCGTACAAGCTATCTGACGGGCAAGGGCTTATCCTTCTCATTCAGCCTAACGGTTCCAAGTGGTGGCGTTATCGATACCGGATTAACGGTAAAGAAAAAATGCTATCAATCGGGACTTACCCAGATGTTACCCTCAAAAAAGCCCGTGAAATGCGGGTAACTGCTGACGATCTGCTTAAACAAGGTATTGACCCGTCACAGCACCGGCAAGAACAAAAACAAATCGCAGCAATAGCGGCTGAAAACAGCTTTGAATCAGTTTCGCGTCAATGGTGGAATCATTGGAAGCACGCCAGAACAGAGCGCCATGCTGACTATGTAATCAGAAGGCTTGAAGCTGATATATTCCCAGTGATAGGGAATAAGCCAATCCACAGCATTACAGCCCCTACCCTATTGATGGCCATTAAAAAGATTGAATCACGTGGCGCTTTGGATATAGCCAAACGAGCGTTAAGCACATGCGGGCAGGTATTCCGTTATGCAGTTGGTCACGGACTGGCTGAACGCAATCCAGCAGCAGATATAAAGCCGTCTGACGTACTCAAGCCAACCAGGAAAGCCAACTATGCGCGGCTGGATCAGAAGGACTTGCCCGAATTACTCCAAAAGATTGAAGAGTATGACGGACAACCACTTACCCGCATTGCGCTTCAGTTGATGGCTTTAACGTTCGTTCGCACTGGTGAACTGATTGGCGCACGATGGGAAGAAATCGACATGACAGCAAAACAATGGCGCATACCGGCGGAACGGATGAAAATGAGAAGCCCGCACATTGTCCCGTTAAGCAGTCAGTCATTAACGTTAATAAACGAACTTCGCACGCTGGCGCTTGATGATGTTCTGCTGTTCCCTTCCGAACGCCGAGACGGCAAGACCATGTCAAACAATACAATTCTGTATGCACTGTATCGCATGGGCTATCACAGCCGCATGACCGGCCACGGATTCAGGGGGATAGCGTCAACGATCCTGCATGAGCGTGGTTATAACCATGAATATATAGAATTGCAGCTTGCACACAGTCCCAGGGACGCAGTAAGCGCGGCTTACAATCATGCGCTATATTTGGATCAAAGAGCTAGGATGATGCAGGAATGGGCGGATTATTTGGATCGGATTAGGTTATAAATGTGGCAAATATCATAAATATTTAGTGATATATAACCAAATTTGAAAAAACTGCGCGGTTTGTGTTGCAACAGTTGCCAACCGTGGATATAATTACCCGTAGATAGCTGAATTTATTGGCATTACAGCAAGTTGCAAATGCAAGGCCGCGAGATGCGCGCTCTCTGTAAGTCGAAAAATTCCGATTAAAATTGGTGCGGGATGCCCAAGGCGATCATGACAAGTACATTTTTGTGCTTGGGTGATTGCTGAGCGTTCCGCTTACAGCAACCCCAGGCGTTAATTTACGCGATTGAGGTAGCTGTGAAAGAAAAACCAATATACCCTGATGTCCTTCCTCTGACCGGCAAAAGCCGATTCCAGCAGTTCAAAAAATTTAGCCCCGTAAGCAAAGAGAAGTTCCGGCAATTATCAAAAGAAGGAAGAGCACCGCAGCCGGAACGTATGGGAATCCGTTGCACGTTCTATGACAACCAAGAATTGCATAGATGGCTTGCTGATCCTGTTAATTATCGTGTAGGGGGGTGAACCATGTCCAAAAACAAGCGCGCCGGTCACACGAGCATGACCGGCGCAGTGCTACACACACATAACACTTGCCATTTTACCATACGAAACAACAACCCGCATTCATTTTTAGATTGGTGTGGGGTATGAAATGGCCAGAAATAAAAAAAACTGGCTATCTCCCGAACGTCGAGAACCGGGCGGGTTTGCGGCTATTCCACACTGCTTGCTTAACAGCAAAGTTTATACCGGGCTTTCCGCTCATGCGGTGAAGCTTCTCAACGATCTGTTGGCACAATTCAAAGGATTCAATAACGGTGATTTGTGTTTGTCATGGTCGATTATGGAGAAACGCGGCTGGAAATCACGGGATACACTCAACAAGGCGCGAAAAGAACTGATGGATGTGGATTTGATCTTTGTTTCCCGCTATGGTGACCGCAAACGTCCGCACCTATACGCGCTGACCTTCTTTGCCATTGATGAATGCGGCGGGAAACTTGATATTAAAGCAACTGAAAGGCCGTTAAGTTTGTGGCGAAAACATGAGCCACTGCCGCCACTAAAATCAAATTCACTCCCACGCCCGGCGTGTCAAAAGTAGTCGATTTAACACGCCCAGCGTGTGACCCTCCTGATGAAACTATCGAATATGACACGCCCGCCGTGTTAAATCAGCCAATTTCTCAGAACTTATGACACGCCTGCCGTGCACCTTTCTAAATAGCCATACTAGGGTTCGAATTTAAGTAGTGGAAGTTTGTGCGGGGTAATGAAATGGAATTGATGCAAGTGACATACAAAAGCGATCCTGAAGCATTGGCGTATTTTCTGAAACATGCAAGCGGAGAATTTTAGCTTAGTCCTTGAAACAATTAACAAATCCACCACACACTAGAATTATCTGTTATAATTCAATATGTTACACTAACGTTAGAAGAGGTAAAACATGTTAAGTATCGAAACTTTAAAGAAAATAATGGAAAGTGCTGAGCGGTCATTCAAACAAATGCAAGCCGCCATAGCACCGGAACAGAAGAAAATCGAAGACCTGCAAGGCCAGGCTGATAAGGTCTATTCCAAACAATACATTAACGAACAGATTCAGGAAGTTAGGGCGTCAGTCAGTGACCGGCTTTATAAAATCTTTAGCGAAATCAACACAGCAGCAGAACGGGCAACGGAGTCAAGAAGATTCTATGAATCAACAACTTTCATGCTGAGCCGGGAACGGTTTCATGAGGACGACGGAATTAACGCAAGCATGAAGCTGGCAGCGTTGGCGGAGTATTCAAAAATGCCACTGTCGGATATTTATTTGATTGGTGATGCTGCCAAAGCTGAAAACAAGCTTGCAGGTCTTTGGGTTGCGCATCTGGCTTCTCAGGGCAAGACAGACGACCTGACCGAATGGGTTGACCTTGGCAACGTGCAAACACCGACACAGGTCGAAGGATTGAGCTTGATAACGGACATAATTAAACTCAAGGCAACCGCTGAGTTATCAATGCGTGGATCAGTGGTTTCGCCTTTCTCACGGCCATTAACACCAGCCGAAAAACTGGCGTTAGCAAGACAGGCAACACCCGCATAAGTGACTGATTCTGGTAACAAAAAAATAATGCAAGCAGTTGAAGGTGAATTAATACCGGCGAACCCCGTCCGCAGCCGTTTGCGTCTCGGTAGTATCAGGGAAATAAGGCGTGAATTGCAAAAGGTTTATGAGTCCGCAAAGGCCGGGCGCATGTCCACACAGGACGCGGGCAGGTTAACGTATATCCTGCAAGCATTGGCCAACATGGTTAAGGATTCTGACCTTGAAGAACGTATTAAGAAATTGGAACAACGACATGACAAAAAATCTTGAAACACGAATTGAACGGCTTGAGTCACTTGCAAACGATCCAATAACGAGCTTTTTTCACGGCCTGACTTGTCAATTCGCGGCAAGCCAAAACATGCCAGCACCGGCAAAGCAGCATAACGTTAATGACGCGCTCAAGCAGTTATCGGGCTATCTGCCAAACTGATTTTAACTGGTGAATCATATGTCTAAAAATCTTGAAACACGGCTAAACGCACTAGAAGAACGCACACGGCGATTTAAACCGATACTGATACACCGATCAAGCAAAGAAAGCCTTGAGGACGCCAAAGCGCGATATAAGCGGCTGCATGGTGCTGAACCGCCTATCATATTAACGTATAGGCGGTTGCCTTCTGGATCCGAATAAGCAAAGTGATAACGAAAAATTCATCGCGGTCACACGATGTTACCACGTTGCCTTCTGGATCCGAATAAGCAAAGTTATAACCGTTATAAGTGATTTTCTCAGCTTTGAAACGTATGGGTACATTGCTGAAATGTGGGTAACTTTACGGGTAACTTTTGATTTTTAAGAATCAGGATTGTTTATCCATGCAGCTTTGATAGAATTTTATGAATCCCTCTCTCCCGCCAATTGAATTTGTCTACTGGCAATCGCCCCTAACACCTTGAAAGGTAATGGGGTTTCAGCGGTTCTAAGTCCCGTATTTCTATGGTATTGAAACCCGCCCGGGAAAGCCAGTCTCAGCACCGCGCGGCGGTCGCACAATCGCCCGGATTCCCAGAGTTTATGCGGGTTTGAGATAAACTCCAAAGCGGTTCTAAGTGCTGCATCGAATAAACGCATCGGGCGCAGGGACCTTGGCCATCGAATCGCTGTCCGTTTCCAGCAGCCTGTCCATCAATTGCTCGATTTTACCCTCGAGCTTGCGTACCTCACGCTCGAACGATTGCCCGCGCTGCGCAATCTGCGCCTGCCGGTAGCGCCACCATGTTTCGAACATCCTGGTTGCAATCTTGAATAGCGGGGGCGAAGGCTCCAGTTGATGCAGCAGGCTGGCAAATTCCCCTTCGAGTTTCTCGCGATAAATCGCCTTGCCGTAGCTGTCACAGCTTTTGGTGAAGCAATAATAATACGGGTAATGTTTGCTGCGTCCCTTGGTCCAGCAGGCCGTGAGCGGATTATCGCAATCGCTGCAACGCACCGCGCCCCGTAGCGGAAAATCTTCATTCAAATTCTTGCGCGCCGGTATTTTGGCTTTCTCATTCATACGCCGCTGGATTTTCTGATAGGTTTCCAGCGAGATCAACGGCTCATTCTGCGCCGGACGCAGGGATACCCCCATGATGTCCGACTGAATATGGCCGGCATAGATTACCCGGCTTAAAATCCGGTTGACATGTTCGTTGCTGACTTCGCCCTTGGCGTCTTTGGGAAACTCCGGGAACTGTTCAAAGAAACGTTTGACCTCGGCCCTGAGTTGAAAGCGCCCGCTGGCGTAGCCTTCCAGCCCTTCGGCCACGATACTGGCCAGCGGCTCATTGCGCACCAGCACCTTGCCGTGGCCGGGTTTTAAGGCGTACTTGTAACCAATCGGCGCAAAATGCACCCAATAGCCGTTCAGCATGCGCGCCCGGCGGCGGTTGCGGGTTTGTTCGGCGTTTTTCTGCCGGTGGTGCTGTGAAACGCTCGCCAGCAGATGCTCGACCAGTACGGAATCCGAATCCTCGCCGAATTCGATACTGGGCGAAGCCAGTTTCGCGCCCACTTCGGCAATCGCAGTGAATAGACACGGCACCGTATTTTAGTGGTATGCAGGATTTAACCTGGGGTGAGGGTGTCCTAGATTTTGTGTAAACGGAGGTAATAGTGCCGAGGCATTCTTTCATTAAATTGAATAGTAAACCTGTTTAATGCAG
>CAZTCY010000101.1:0-9044 GCA_964612715.1 uncultured Nitrosomonas sp.
TTAATATCTCAGAAAACTCTAATTAAATCTGTCCTAGTTTAGGGGAAGTGGACAGACCTATGCTTTTAGATATAGAGTATGCCAGGACTAAATTGTAGGAGCAGTAGGAATGGCAGGGGGAAGCAAGGCAGTGTTGGGTATCTATCGATTTGGACGTCGAATCGAGACTGTCCCATTAACTGTGTAAATGTCTATCATAAGATTTTAAAAGGATAGACGATGAATAAAAAGGAATTAGAACAGTTTGCCCGAGAAGCAGCAAAAGGGATAAAGAGCGAACAAGATTTGAGTGAATTCAGCCAGATGCTGACGAAGGTTGTGATTGAGACGGCGTTAAATGCTGAGCTGGATGAACACCTGGGTTACAGCAGGCACGATCAAGCGCATTCTGATAATCGGCGTAATGGATATTCCAGCAAGATGTTACGAACAGAAGACGGTGAGTTTGAGTTAAACACACCGCGTGACAGACTGGGAGACTTTGAACCGCGGTTGGTAAAGAAACGTCAAACGCGTTTTACCTCGATGGATGACAAAATTCTAAGTTTGTATGCCAAGGGAGCGACAACGCGTGAGATAGTGGCGACATTCAAGGAGATGTACGATGTTGATGTCTCCGCCACGCTGATCTCCAGAGTAACTGACGCAGTCATTGAACAGGTGATTGAATGGCAATCGCGTCCGCTGGATACGCTTTATGCGATTGTTTATCTGGATTGCATCATACTCAAGATTCGCCAGGACAAACAAGTGATCAAAAAGGCTGTTTATTTGGCGCTTGGCGTCAATATGGACGGCCATAAAGAATTGCTGGGTCTGTGGTTATCGGAAAACGAGGGTGCTAAATTCTGGCTGAATGTACTGACAGAGCTTCAGAATCGTGGCGTTAAAGATATCCTGATTGCCTGTGTTGATGGCTTGAAAGGTTTTCCTGATGCCATTGTCACGGTTTTTCCCGACACGCAGATACAGCTGTGCATCGTTCATATGGTGCGCAATTCAGTTAAATTTGTATCATGGAAAGACTATAAAGCAGTCACCACTGACTTAAAGCGTATCTATCAATCTGTAACCGAGGAAGAAGCTTTGCTGGCATTGGATCAATTTTCCCGGCGTTGGGACGACAGATACCCGCAGATCAGCCGATCATGGCGCGCGCATTGGGACAACATTGGCACGCTTTTCAAATATCCCGAGGATATTCGAAAAGCCATCTATACAACTAACGCCATTGAATCGCTCAATAGCGTTATCCGGAAGGTGGTCAAAAAACGTAAATTGTTTCCAACTGATGAATCTGCCAGAAAAGTCATCTTTCTGGCAATACAAGATGCATCCAAAAATTGGACGATGCCGATAAAAAACTGGAAAGCTGCTTTGAATCGCTTTATGATCGAATTCGAGAACCGATTGACGGGATATGTTTAAACAGACAGTTACACGGTTTAAGTTACAGTCCCGCCGAATCCGGAATTGATTGGCCAGCTTAATCATCCGTGAGACTCAGGTCATCAACCGCTCGATGGTACAACGGGCAACTGAATACCTTTACGTATCAGTTGCCGCCATACCATTAAGGATGGGTAATCCTCAAGAATAGCGGTTATCTATTCCTGGGGGGATTGCAGTGAGTGTGACAAAACGAGAGACATAAACGCTCAGGTTTAAGCCATGCGCCCGTTACAGTTTTCTCAAAATAATGGTGGTGGCGCTTCAATAATAACATCGTATTCAGGATAAAAACTATTATCGAAGGTATTATTATTAATGCCGGTTAGTTGTATCTGGAGGTTAGGTCCATTAGTGATATGCGCAGTAAATATGTCTGTAACGTCGTCAAATGACAGATCGCTATACTGGAGTGGATTCGACCCGTATGGATCATGCTTCCCGGTCGTTCTATCAATTCCAGTGAGAACAATTTTGTCACCTTGTTGCCAAGAGAAATCCGTTATCGTATCCCTGTTTGCACCTTCTTGACTTTCAGCTACGGAATAGTATTTAAAATGATCAGCCCCCGCATCGCCGGTTAGTGTGTCTTTACCCATACCGCCCACTAAAACATCATTGCCAGTACCACCATTTAAAATATCATTGTCACCACCGCCATATAAACGATCATGGCCGTTACCACCATTTAAAACATCACTGCCAGCACCACCATCTAAAAAATCGGTGCCGTCACCACCATATAAAGAATCATGACCGTCATCGCCATATAAAAGATCATCGCCAGCATCGCCATACAAAACATCATTGCCAGCACCACCATATAAACGATCATTGCCGTCACCACCAGATAAAAAATCATCGCCACCATGGCCATATAAATAATCCCTGCCGCCATAGCCATACAGTGAATTGACGCTATCGGTACCCGTTATAATATTATCTAAATCATTTCCGTCTCCATAGCGAGCGGTGCCTTGCAGGGTTAGATTTTCAACATGGTTAGGCAGCCATTTAACGGAGGTACTCACTGAACTATAAACGGTATCGATACCCTGATTGGCGTACTCAATAACGATGTCATTCATGCTGTCGACATAATAGGTATCATTACCCGTTCCGCCATACATAGTATCTGCTCCGGTACCGCCATCTAAAACATCATCGCCCGCCTCGCCGTATAATTTATCATTGCCGGTACCGCCGTATAACTTGTCATGGCCGTTACCGCCGTATAACTTGTCATCGTCACCATCGCCATGTAACTCGTCATCGCCGTCATGTCCGTAAAGTATGTCATGACCTACATAGCCATATATCTTGTCAGCAGTAGCAGTACCATTTAATACACCAAATTCCCAAATAAATGGGAAATTAGATGTAGTTTGCCATGTTCCATCATCATGATGGTTTGTTCCGTGAATTATAGCCACGATAAACCTCCTAATCAGTAGAAATTTCAAATAGATTTAATATTCAATTGCGGATTAATTTCCGAGTGAATATTGCGTGATAGTGTCTATCAAGAGGATTTTCTTGAAAATAGGCCATTTGGCCTATGTCTTTAGATATAGTGTGGAAGAGCAGGGGGGGCGCGAAGGCCGTGTTGGGTATCTGTCGACGAGAATATTTCATGTATCAGTTGCTGCTATACTTTGGGTTGTGCCTTGATTTACGCTGCGAATAATGGAAAAATCAACGCCAGGCGGCTGGCTTTTTATCATAAATTGCTGGGAAGTGACAGGAGCACTGTGTGAGTCATCAAAAGCAAAAAAATGGTCGATAAAAACTGTGTAAAGAATTACTTGCTGATGATCGCAATAGGGATTCTTCCATCAACAATCGGATTTGCCGCTGATGTGAGACTTTCGCTCAGCATCGGGCAGCCGGGGTTTTATGGTGAAATTTACCTGGATGATTCTTATCCCGCACCCGAATTAATCTATCCGAGTCCGGCTATTATTTATACTCCGCCGAATAAGGTGTAGCAACCGATATATCTGCATATTCCGCATAAGCATGTGAAAAACTGGAGACGTTTCTGCATCCAGTACCGTGCCTGTGACCGGCCTGCCTATTTTGTCCATGAACACTGGTATAACGATGTTTATATTCCGCATTACAGCCAGCACCGGCATGACGCTCATGACCGGGGGCGTGGCAGAAAACATGCTGATTAAGATTGGCTTTGCAGGGCGTCTGGCGCAACGATTCGCCATGGCATGATCAGACTTTGAAGCGTACCTGGATATCGCTCACATAAGGTAGTGTACTCGCGGCTTCTTGGAGTTCGCTGACCAGTTGTTGAGCTTCTTCTGTATTTCGCAAGATCCGGATAGGCAGGTCCAGCTCAATCTGGATTTCTCCGGTCAAATAATGCAGGGTAACCTCTTCAAGTACCGAAGCGGGTAATTGCGGCCAGCATTGTCTGAGTTCTTCGATGACTTTCTCCCGATAGGGCAGGTTGCTACTGGGAGCGTCCAATTCATCATTTTCCGGATCGATATGCACGGTTACGTCGGATACGCTATCAACAGAATCCAATAAACGCTGCCGCACGGCGTCGCCGATCTGATGTCCTTCCGACACACTGAGCTTGGGATCAACCTGAATGTGCACGTCGATAAAAGCATTACCTGCGCTTTTGCGTGAGCGCAGCATGTGCATCGAGCGCACGCCCCTGATTTTGAAAATATGCGCGCGAATGGCATTTAATTTATCGTTATCCAGCGCATGGTCGATCAATTCCTGCGTACTGGAGCGCACCATATTGGCGCCGATTTTAGCTATCATGACAGCCACGACAATAGCTGCCACTGCATCCAGATAGGGATAGCCGTACATGGCGCCTGCAATGCCGATGACGACCACAATGGATGAAATGGCATCCGACCGGCTATGCCAGGCATTGGCCAGCAGCATGTCTGAACGCAAGCGGCGTGCAGCAGCTACGGTATAGCGATAAATCCATTCTTTGGAGATAATTGACACTATGGCAACCATTAATGCTAATCCGCCGGGTTCAAGTAGAATTTCCGGTTTATTGATTTGGCGCACTGCGTTATAGGCAATTCCGCAGGCAACGACAATTAAGGTTATTCCCAGACCGACTGTCGCCAGTGTTTCAATGCGGCCATGTCCGTATGGATGTTCTGCATCAGCGGCTTTATGTGAATGTTTGGCTGCGTAAAGCACAAAAAAATCGGTCAATAAATCGGAAAACGAATGAATACCGTCGGCAATCAACGCTTGTGAGTTTGCCAGCCAGCCAGCAGTAATTTTGACAACACCCAGTATAAAATCAATTAATGACCCGATCAGGGTGACCTTGCGCACCTCTTTGTAGCGTTGTTGTGTGGTCAGATCCGGAGCTGAATTCATGGCAATGCAAGATTTAAAGTGATCATCGTGCGATAATGGCATGTATCGCCGCATGTGTTAACTCAGCATAGCGATTGATGGCATGGAGATCAATATATGCGGCACTGAAATCACTGCCTGCCCATACTTCGGAATCCGCCCGCATCCGCGGATGGGTTTGTTTTCCTTTGAGACAGCGTATCCGAGTTTGGCATCAATTTCAGTTAGCCTTTTTATTCGCTATAATTTACGCTTTCGTTTTATCTTATACAACAGCCATGCCTGCAAAAAAACCTACTGATGATACTTCAAAATCTTTTACGTTCAGTTGGCGCCGTTTTTTTCTGCATGCGTCAATTCTTTCGGCCGGATTGCTGCTGGGTTGGTTGACCTGGTATTTTTCCAGCCCACCGAGTGTGCGATTTCATGAAACACAAGCAGATGAATATCTGACTGTCGCGGTAACACCGGATATTGAAATAGCGCTGGATACCGACAGTTCAATCGCGATTACCGATAATCAGCCGATCCAGATGGAATTATTTAAAGGCAATGTCTACTTCAATATCAAGAGGGATGTCATGGAGAACATCAGGATTAAAATTGGCGAGGCATTCATTGATGATGTCGGTACGCGCTTCAGTATCCGTATGAATAAGGATGGCAGCCGAATAATTTCGGTTGCGGAAGGGCGGCTCAAAATTAATGTTGCATCGGGTACATATCTGGTTAACGCATTGGAGCAGGTTGATTTTGATAACATTAAAATCAGCAGGCATCGTCTGATCAGTAAACGGGACGTTGCACCATGGGCGACGGATCGAAATAATGGTTTCTGAATCGCTACAATTGCCGCACGCTTTTTTTAGGACTCTATCATGACGCATAACCTGCATAATCTGTTCAACAGTAAACAAGATCTGATGATTACCAGCGAAAATACAGCCACGTTTTATTCATTGCCGGCACTGGAAGAAAACGGTGTGGGAAAGATTTCACGTTTGCCTGTTTCCATTCGAATCATTCTTGAATCGGTCTTGCGAAATTTCGACGGTAAAAAAATAACGGAAACGCATGTCAGGCAACTGGCAAACTGGTTGCCGAATGCTGCACGTGTTCACGAGATTCCTTTTGTCGTGTCGCGCATTGTCTTACAGGACTTCACGGGCGTGCCATTGCTGGTCGATCTGGCTGCGATGCGCAGCGCCGCTGAAAGGCTGGGCAAAAATCCTGAACTCATCGAGCCGCTCGTGCCTGTCGATCTGGTTGTCGATCATTCGATTCAGATTGATCACTATGGTAATCCGGATGCGCTCAAACTGAATATGGAAATTGAATTTAAACGTAATCTCGAGCGTTATCAGTTTATCAAATGGGGTATGCAGGCATTTGATACGTTCAAAGTTATTCCACCGGGAATCGGTATTGTGCATCAGGTTAATCTCGAACATCTTGCACGCGGTGTGCATGTGAAAGACGGCGTCGTTTATCCGGATACGCTTGTGGGTACGGATTCACATACCACCATGATTAACGGTATCGGGGTTGTGGGCTGGGGGGTCGGCGGTATCGAAGCGGAAGCCGGCATGCTCGGGCAACCGGTTTATTTTCTGACGCCCGATGTCGTCGGTGTCAATTTAACGGGTCGCTTGCGCGAAGGTGTAACCGCAACCGATCTGGTACTTACGATCACAGAAATGTTGCGCGGTGCGAATGTCGTCGGCAAGTTTGTGGAATTTTTTGGTGAAGGCGTCGCATCCCTGACGTTGCCGGATCGTGCCACCATTGCCAATATGGCGCCGGAATACGGCGCAACCATGGGATTCTTTCCGGTGGACGATGTTACCATTGAATACTTTAAGGGTACAGGGCGCAGCGATGACGAGATCACTGCATTCCAGCGGTATTTCCAGGCGCAGAAAATGTATGGTATTCCACACCTGGGTGACATTGATTACAGCAGTATGCTTGCACTCGACCTGAGCACTGTATCGCCATCGCTGGCGGGCCCTAAAAGACCGCAGGATCGCATTGATCTGGCGGCAATCAAGAACCGCTTTACCACGCTTTTCTGCAAGCCGGTCTCCGAAAATGGATACGGCAAGTCATTGGATGAAATCAGCCAACGCTACCCGATACGTCATGTCAATGACGAAGATGCCGACGTTTGTACACGTATCGGCGTGGATATTCTGGATGAGCGCAATCAGCCTCGTCATGTTACCGAAATGGTCAGCAATCACCCGACTCCCGATGCCGTTGACGTACCGCTCAATAAATTTGACAGGGTTGTTGATCTTGGTCATGGCGATATTCTGATTGCGGCGATCACTTCCTGTACGAATACATCCAACCCCAGTGTACTGATCGCAGCAGGTTTGTTGGCCAAGAAAGCCGTCGAAAAAGGGCTTTCTGTTAAACGTCATATCAAAACATCACTTGCGCCGGGTTCACGGGTCGTGTCTGAATATCTTGCACTAACAGGATTACTGCCTTATCTGGAAAAACTCGGTTTCAGCATTGCCGGTTATGGCTGCACGACCTGTATCGGTAACGCCGGCCCACTGGCAGAGTCCATTGAAGAAGCCGTCGTCAAGAACGATATGGTATGCGCCGCGGTACTTTCCGGTAACCGTAACTTTGAAGCGCGTATTCATACCAATATTCGTGCCAATTTCCTCGCCTCGCCGCCACTTGTTGTTGCTTACGCGATTGCCGGCACCGTTCTGAAAGACCTCACAAGCGAGCCCGTGGAAACGGGTGTCGACGGTCATCCCGTATGGCTTAAGGATATCTGGCCAACCAGTGAAGAGATTCAGGCATTGATGAAGTTTGCCACCAACGCGGACACATTCCGCCGTCTCTATAGTGATCTGACCAAGAACCACCCGTTGTGGAACAATATTGCTTCCGCAACCGGACAGACTTACGACTGGCCGGATTCAACCTATATTGCGGAACCGCCGTTTTTCACGGATTTTTCCTTGCAGACTCCGGAAACCGGGAGTCAGGGTGATATTAAAAATGCTTATGCGCTCGGTATTTTTGGTGATTCAGTGACGACCGACCATATCAGTCCGGCTGGCGCTATCAAGGCCGCTTCTCCTGCCGGCCAATACCTGCTGGCCAATCATGTTCAGTCGGCTGATTTCAACAGTTACGGCGCCCGCCGCGGCAATCACGAGGTCATGATGCGCGGTACTTTCGCCAATGTGCGTATCAAAAATCTGATGGTGCCAGGCAGCGAAGGCGGCGTCACGCTTTATCAGGCTGGAGATCAGCCCGTGGAGCAAATGAGTATTTATGACGCTGCGATGCAATATCAGCGGCAGGGTATTCCGACAATCGTGTTTGGCGGTAAGGAATATGGCACCGGTTCCAGCCGCGATTGGGCGGCAAAAGGAACGCAATTGCTCGGTGTCAAGGCGGTTATTGCTGCCAGCTATGAACGCATCCACCGCAGCAATCTGATTGGTATGGGTGTGATACCGCTGCAATTCAAGAATGGCGATACTGCACAATCACTCGGCATTCAGGGAGACGAAACATTTGATATCCTGAAGCTGGATAATTTGCAGCCACAGCAGGATGTCACACTCGTCATCCACAAAAAAGAGGGCACACAAAAGACGGTTCAATTGTTATGCCGTATTGATACCATGATCGAGATCGATTATTACCAGCATGGTGGTATTTTGCCTTATGTACTTAGAACATTAATCAATTGATACAGATCTCGCTGAAGGGTGCATTGCGGCGTTAAAATCGAACTCAAAATGCTCACATACTGCAAGTATGCTGCGCTTTTTACTCGGCGCGCCTCGCCCTACAGGCCAGCCTTACGGCTGTTCGCTGCGCTTTGCTTGCGTCGTTCAATTTTGCCTTGCACTGAATCCCTTGATCGAGATCTTGAACAGGTTCTTAGAGCCTATAAATCTTTTAACGCTTTTAAAATCCTTAAATCTTTGAACATTTTTTTGCTGGGATTCGCGGACTGACTGTCCGCCGGTGCGTTGTACCTACACTTGAGGCTATACCTGCACCAGGAATTAAGTAGATTATTTTTAAATAATGGTAGATAACATTATGAAAAAAACACTATTCGCAGTTTTTTTATTCGGCTTCTGCGGTGTTGTTTCAGCAGAATGGGTATTGGTGAATTCAGATGCTGATAAAAACACTGAACATTATTTTGATCCCGATACGGTGCGTCAGAGTGGCCAGAACTATAAAAA
>CAZTCY010000102.1:0-8837 GCA_964612715.1 uncultured Nitrosomonas sp.
TGCCCCCGTTGGAAAGGGGTGCCGGAAAACGCAGCAACGCTGCGGTTGCAGCAGGGGGAAGGCTTTCCCCTAAATCATAAACTTGAGAAATCTATGAACGTGCAAACAGTAGCAATAGCTTTATGTCGTGATTGTCAGCGGCGCGTAAAGCCTCAATATAGCGTGCACGGGTTTCTCCGGCATCGACCAGATTGGCGCGTCCCCATGTGAATGGTTTTTGTCCAAGCTGCTGAGCGAGAAGATCGCCTACAAGGCGTGAAAAGCGCCCGTTTCCATTGGGAAATGGGTGAATTGCAACAAGGCGGTGGCTAAACCGCACAGCAATTTCATCAGGCGAGTAAGTTTTATGGTCGACCCAATAACGGCCATCTTCAATAACTTGCCGCGCATCCATTGCAATCCGGTAGGCATCGACGCCAATGTTGCGGGCAGTCGTGCGGTATTGCCCCGCCCAATGCCACACATCCCCAAACATACGCTTGTGCAATTGGCGCAAGAAATTTTGGTCAAACACATCCCGCTTGCGTGCGGCAGTCCAGCGCAATGCTTGGCCGATGTTGATCTGCTCGGCCTCGTTCAGTTCGTGTCGTAATGTGATGTATGCAGGGATAAGCTGCTCACGCTCTTCGGCTGTAAGTGGCGTATTAGCTTCATCGTCATCAGTAAATAATGGATCTGGCATGACAATGCTACTTATCTTCCCATAAGCCTTTTAGCGAGCCTGATAGGATAAGTTCGACCATGCGCCGTTGTTCGTCGTCGAGATCAGATTTGAGCAAAGCTTGGTTTTCCAGTCGCATGGTGTGATCTAGCCGGGCAATGTCTTTGCGCGTTTTTTGGATAGCACGCTCGCGCAAAATCTCATCAAGTGGCTTTGTTGGCACGAAAGCATACACAAAAGTGCAGTTCATCGCCTCGGCAGCTTCGCGCAAGGTCTTGATGGTAGTTGCACCTGTCACTTCTGCCTTCTCGATCACCGGAATGCGTGAAGGGGAAGCACCCATACGCGTGGCAAGCTGACGGGCAGTCATGCCAAGTGCTTCACGAATAGCCTTTATCCATCCCCGTGGCGGCGCAGTAATCTTTGCCTCACGCAATGGTGCGAGGCGTCTTTCCAATTGTTTCCTGGCTAATGATGATTGATCTTTGTTCATATTAATATGCCCTTATAGAAAATATATTAATATATAAATATGAACAAATCAATAACTAATAAATATCCATATATGAACAAATGCTGCCATGGAGCAGTAGTTGTGGCAGGAAAAAAGCTTCCCTCAAAAATCCGAGAATTGTAAGAATCGGAATATGTTTGTTTGACAGGATCAGTAAAAAATTACAGCAAGATTTTGCCTTATCCCAATCCCGGCGCGGGTAAGTATACGTAGTGTACGGGCCGATCTTCGGCGACGGGTGCGGGTTGTTTGGTTTCCAGCGGATGGGCTTTAATGTAAGCCATGATTTCGGGCAAGCCGCCATACCGTTCGATTTCCGCAAAGCTTTTCTCGAACAGTTCCTGGGATGCCTTGGCCTCGACGAGGGCGGCGACTTCCGGCGGCATGTCCTCTGTGCTTTTGTCAGGGAGATTGTCGTAGGCTGTCTGTATGTCGAGTGGAGGAATATGCTGCCCAGGTATCTGCGGTATGTCCTGCGGAATCTTCCCATGCGGGAATGATGGGTTTTCCGAGGGATTGGTCTTCTCTTTGTCTTTGAGAAGCTTGACAACTTGCCTGACGGTTTCGCTGCCTGCCCACGCACCGGCAGCACATCCGACAATGCTGCCGAGAAGGCCGCCGGCGGCCGATCCAAGGCCCGGCGCAATCGCCGTTCCCCCGGCTGCTCCCAGCTTTAACCCTACTGCGCCTCCGGCGAAGCACCCGCCCAGAGCGGAAGCATCTTGCACGGCGGCTTCCCTGATTGCAGACGCATCGCCACCGTTGCACAGGGCATCCGTTGTGCTGGGAATCGGGTTCATCATTTCCCCCGCCGCTTCCGCGGCTTCAGCAGGCGAGGCTCCGGAGATCAGCATGGTCGCGCCGACAGCCACGCCTATCCCGGCATCAAGAACAATGTTCCTGTTTGCACGGCCAAGGGCATGCAAGCCGTCATTGATTACGCTGGTAATTCTGGCCTGTGCGCCTGAAGGAAGGCGGATGATGTCTTTTCCAAACCGCTCTGCGAGTTTTGCGATTTCGTCCGGTGTTTGTGCCATGGGGATGCGGTGAGCACTCTTATATCGAGCATCATCAAGTAGTTCTTTGAATTCCTGAGATCGCCTATCTGGCCTAAAAATAGTTCCAAGGTCTTTGTTGTCTGCATTGAATACAACCATGACGTTATCGCGCGGGTTGTAAAACACATAACGCCCCGGGGTTCTTGGATCGGCGAAGCCCCGTGTTCCTTCCTTGCTGAAGAAATCTTTCAGGTAATCGTGCAGATCCTGCTTGGTTTCTATTTTCAGGTCACGGCCAAGGGACGCTTTGCGGAATTCATTCTCGCCGGGATGGTAGTCATTGTCTGCACCAAGGACATGCTTGTTGTACGCATGCCCGTTCGCAATCGCCGCGCTGATTTGCTCTGTAGTCGGCCTGTTCAAACACACTCCCTGTGTTTGTTGCACAAATTCCTGTGCATTTATTATTTGAACACTCTGTAGCGTCTTTTAATTAAAAATCAAAATCCGTTCGGTATTCCGGCTTTAGGGGCCATACTGAATCCGCAATGCTTCTTATATCGCCTCTAATCTGGTCAAACGTACCGGTTAGAGAGTTCCGTACCTCTTGACTTATGCCATTGCCGCTCAACGCGCTCATCGCCCTGACAACAATCAACAAATCGTCTTCTGACAACTCAAAATGTTGGTCTTGTTCTCCGATTTGCACTTGGGCAATTTCATCCGGATTTACACCTCCATAAGTGCTTGTATCGACCTTCTCGCTTGCATAGCGCAGCAGCGCCGTGAGATCGGCCTTTTCTTCCGGCGTTCCGGTAAAGCGAACGGTATCGCCCTGCACTTCAACAAATTTCATCCTGCATGTTCCTTATATTGTCATTTCGGATTCCGGCTTTCTTTATTTTCTATCACAAATCCGGGGAAGTGTGGCCATAAACTCAGTCAACATATTGAAATTGCTTAATATTTGTTTCTTCCGGCTTTAGCCTCCTTCATACCAGCCTACCAGTAATTCATTACAGAAAATTTGGCCCACCCCTTGAGATCATTTACATTTCCCAATTCGGGGAGCGTTCATGGGTTTTTCCTTTTGGTTTTCCACAAATATATAGCATGAATCTTAAGCATTTGTAAAAAGGCCGGAATCTTCGATAGTGTCGGAATTTTGCTTTATCAGCTTTTGAATGAAACGCGGGGGCGAGACCATTGAACGGTAGCCGAGCGCTTTAACCAGTGCAAACCTTTGGCTTGCCTATGTTATTATGGTTTATGTATAGTACGCTATATCCATTTGATAGATATCATGTTTTTATTGATATATGTCGGGTTTTTGTAATGAGATCAACTATGCCACGCCGGAAAACATTGCAGGAGAAAATTGAGGCACGGATCGCCCGCAAGCGGGACGATGTGTTCCTGTCGCGCGAATTTATGGATCTGGGCGGTGAGGATCAGGTGTTGCGCGCGCTTAGAAAGCTGGTACGGGAAGGCCGGTTGATAAAGCTGGGCTACGGCGTTTATGGCCGTGCCATACGCTCCCGGCTGTCTGGCGAGCTTATTCTGTATAACCGTAATGGCTTTATCGGCGCCGCACGGCAGGCGCTGGACAAGCTGGGGGTTAAATAGGAGCCGACTGAGGCCGAACGCGCCTATAACGAGGGACGCTCTACTCAGGTGCCGGTCAACCCTGTCGTTAAAATCAATGGCCGTTTTTCGCGTCAGCTTCGCTATAACGATACGGAGCTTGTTATTGAACGATAAGCCCTCCCTTGAAGAATTGCTGGAAGTGCAGGCTTACTTCAGGTTGCCCGCTCCCGCGCTTGTCGAGAAGGACTGGTATGTGGTGAAGGCGCTTGCCGCTGCCGATATAGCGCCCTTTCGTCTGGTGTTCGGTGGCGGCACGGCGCTGGCACGGGCCAACAAGCTGGTCAGGCGCATGTCGGAGGACATTGACCTGAAAATCGTCGCGGATGAAGAGCCGAAGCGTTCTGCCCTGCGCCGGTTGCGCGATACGGTAACGAAGGCGCTTCTGGCGTCGGGGTTCCGGTTCGACCCGGAAAACCCCGATCAACGGCGTTCACAAAACGAAAGCCACTATACCGTACGGCGGTTGAGATCGCGGATGCCAAAGGCCCGCGCGACCAGATGTTGGTGCGCCATATTTACGATTTGCATATGATCCGCGATCATTATGACGCGGTGGAGACAGCATTGCTGGTGCGCGATATTGTTGCGCAGGACGCTGAAGAGTTCGGCAGCCAGTTTCCGGCCTATCGGGATGATCCGATGGCGGAAACCCTGCGGGCCGTAGAAGCGCTGGCGAGCGAGCCAGTCTATATCAAGCGTTACACCGCGTTTCTGCGCGATATGGTCTATGGCGAGCCTGCGGATTACGCGGACTGCGTTAAGACGCTCACGGCAATGGCCGGACATTTGACAAAAGCCACGGCGTAAAATGATTATCCAGGGTGGGAAGTGGCTACCGAATAACAGGCCAAATAGTCATTTTCACGGAAATCCAATTTATCAGGAGCCTGGAAGTTCATCTGGTACTCACCAAGTTCGCCAGCAATATCGAGAATGGTTTGATATCCCCCTCAACACTGGCACTTTCCAGTGCCGACATATAGTCATCCCGCCGTTCCAGTGGAATGACTATCCAAGGGTAACCACCCGAGGCCGACATCAGGTTCATCAAGAAACGTCCGATGCGTCCATTACCATCTATATACGGATGAATATAGACAAACATGAAGTGCCCGAGGACAACACGGACTGCCGCCTCATTTTCCTGCTGTAACAACTCGAAAAATGCGGGCATTAACTCACGTACAGCTTCCTTGCCGGGGGGCGTGTGCATCGAGCGGCGAATGTAAACCGGGCTACTGCGATAACCCGCAAGATCGGCAGCTTTCAGAATGCCTGCGGTGACGCTGGGACCAAATAATTCACGGTACCATTGGGCATGGCCGCTTTCGGCAACGGTGCCGGCATTTTCCTTGTCCAGCACTTTTCCGATACTCTCCTTGACCTTCTGGAAAGCCTGCCAGTAACCTCGCGCGGCCAAGGCATTGCGGTGGTTCTGGTCGTCTTTGTTATAGTCTGGATTCCAGTTTCCGGAGCGTACCTTTTCAATCAACGCTACACTGACTTTATAGCCTTCAATGGATAGGGAATTGTAAGCATCGTTGACATAAATTTCTTCGACCTGTTTCAGATATTTGGCCGAGTCTGTAGGAAGGCCGGGAGCTACCGGAAAGACATGCAGCACATCTTCGCGCATGTTTGCCCAGTTCATCCGCATACGATTGACATAGGGCGAGGTTTCGCGAGGGCTGAATGTGATCTGTGCCTGATCCTTGAAGGGATTGCTCTCATTCACGGTATATCCGGCTGCCCGCATCGCACCCAGAATGTCGTTTGCAATCCGCTCACGGCCGATGCTGCGCAAGGCACCAGCCAGCCATCCGGCAATTTTCGAGTGTCCACCCGCCAGCAATCGGCCCAATAACTCCGAAGCATCCTGCATCATGGCCAGTGCAGTACGCATTTTCGTGGGATGGACAAAGAATTGGGTCTGTGAGCAACCAATCAGCGCGGCAGGCAAATTATAAACACGCATACCTTCCCTTATTTCGGTATCCTGTGCCGGTGGCAATTCCAGCCTCACATCCAGAATGGAAGTGCCATGCAACAGACCGGTTGGTTTGTTGCCCCCCTTGGGAGAACGGATCAGCAACTGCTTTGGCACGCTCCAGTTGCCGGTATGCAGATTGATGGACTGTTCGGGGCTGACGCACCATTCGTCACCGAATCTGGATTCGAGATAGGATGCGCAAAACACCCAGAACGAGGCGTACCATGAAGTACTTTCACCTGCCGGTTCATCGGGGCGAGAAGGAATGTACCAGCCTTTCATCACCTCCTTGATGAAGCCGTTTTTCATCAGTCGTTCGCGGTGAGTGCGTCCCATATCTTCAGAACGCAATGCCATGCGTCCTTGATCTTGAAGTTTTTTCAGAACAGCAAGAGACGCTGCAAGTTTGTCAGCGGGTGTGGCCATTGCATTGGCTATCCGGATTTTAGGTTTATCTGTTATCTTATATTTAGGTTATTACGTTCTACCGTCTCTAGGTTCTTGTGTCAATCTGTTTCCAGGTTATTGTGCAGATATCTGTTTTAGATAGGAACAGATTACGAGCAATCAAGTCTCCCGGCTCTCAGAACAAGCTAAAGTATGCAATGATGGAACGCTATCCGTACCATTGAACTCTATCTGGTAGCGGTTTTCTTCGCTGCCGAGCGGCGGGCTTCCCTCCGTGGCAAGAATCCCATCCTCGTTGGTGTCGTCGTCGAAATCGTAACGGTCTCCAAAGAACTTCAGGCCGATTTCTTCCGCATACGGCAAAATGTCATTGCTCAAGGCTGGTTTACAGAGAGTGAAGTTGAGATGATCTCAATTTTGTAGGCCGGCATAAAAAATATATTTCTTTTCAATATCTTACATAAAATTATTCTCAGATGGGAATGGCCGCAATATCGACCTATCAATAGATTCGCCACAAGGTATATTTCAGGTAGAGATTAATAGCCTATATTTCTTCAAAAACAGATAGATAGCTTTCCTCATCCTGATTAGGCTTGAGTTTTGAGTCATAATGTCGTGTGTTTGTAACAAGAGTATGTCGTGTTATTGCATATATAAGTGGATGATATCAGATGTATAAATACGAGAGATTGTTATATAAAGTTTCTGCAAGGATAGCGAGAAAGAATAATGCTGTTTTTGTCCGTAAAGACTTTGAAGATTTAGGCGGATATGACCAGATTGGCCGCATCCTGCGCCAGCTTGCGGCTGCCGGAAAACTTGTCAGAATTGGATATGGTCTCTATGCCAAGGCCAAACGCTCCGCCCTGACGGGGGACGTTATCCCTGTTCTTCCTTTGCCAACCTTGGCTAAAGAAGCCTTGGAGCGTCTGGGCGTTGAGATTGGCGCTTCGCAACTGGAAAAAAATTATAATGCGGGCATAACGACGCAGGTTCCTACCGGCCGTAAAATCGCCGTTAAAGGGCGAGTAAGCCGGAAGATCGGATATAACGGAGCCTATGTCAGTTATGAACGCGCGACCGGATAAAGACCTTCTCATCGAAGTAGCTGCCCTGAAAGGGATGAAAGAATCTTTCGTGGAGAAAGATTGGCTGGTCACACAGGTAATCCGCACTATCGAGAGGATAGATCAGGAAGGATTTGAAGTGATCTTTTCCGGTGGCCCCGCCCTTTCAAAAGCCCATAACCTGCTTTCCCGGTTTTCAGAGGATGTGGATTTCAGGCTTCTGGTGAAGCCTGAGCTTCATACCCGCAAAAATCTCTCTGGCTTCAAACATGCCGTTTTGGATGCTCTTCGTGCCGATGGTTTCGTTATAGAAGCCCATCATGTGAAAGCCAGAGATGAAAACCGCTTCTTTTCGATTGATCTGGAATATGAGACGGTCTTCCCGCGGGAGGACTCGTTGCGCTCCCATATCCAGATTGAAATGACGGCACGGGACATCCAGCTTCCCCATATGGCCCTGCCGGTCTCGTCATTCCTGAACGAACTGGCAAAGCACCCACCGGAGGTTGCGGCCATAGGCTGCATTGATCCGGTCGAAAGCGCCGCTGACAAGCTGAGCGCCATTGCATGGCGCATTCCAGACAGGGTGCGCGGGGGTCGATATGACGACCCTGCCATTGTCCGGCATATCCACGATCTGGCCATGTTGAAAGACCGGGCGCTGGCCCATGCAGGGTTTGCAGGCTTGGTTGCAAAATCCATGCAGGAAGATGACAGCCGCGCCAAGAACGACCTGTCTCTGGAAGGCATGGCCATACCCCGGAAGCTGGACAAGATGCTGGATATTTTGATAACAGACAAAGCATACGTGGAAGAATACAGGCGCTTTGTCGAAGATGTTTCCTATGCGAAATCTGGCCAGACGCCCGATTTTAAAAGTGCCGTTCAAGCTGTCCGGATGCTTGTAAAAGCCGTTTCTCAGTAAGAAGGGGTTCCAATGGGAACCAGCGGTAATCCCCTTTGGTCATGGGGGTGTTGAGGGAGCTTGAAGGCTCCACTGACTGGTGATGCAACGGCCAGAACGGTGCATGGCGCGGGAGTGACGAACGGAAGCGCCTACAGGGCCGGGGGTATGCAACAGGGGCGCGCAGTGGGCTCCTTTGCCAAGCTGCGTTGGACGGAGAAATGGCACATTTATGGCTTAAAGGGCTTTCCGGAAGTGATTGAAACGGTCTATCCACAAGCCATTGTACAACTCTGTATCGTACACATGGTGCGTAACAGCCTCAACTACGTCGGCTGGAATAAACGCAAAGAAGTAGCCGCTGATTTACGTTTGGTTTACAGCGCCACCACCATTGATGCGGCTGAACAAGCGCTATTTGGCACTCATCAACATCGCTAAAAAATGGTCTATGCCACTGAAAGATTGGAAACCTGCATTAAACAGGTTTACTATTCAATTTAATGAAAGAATGCCTCGGCACTATTAACCTTCGTTTACACAAAATCTAGGACACCCTCCCTACTCAAGCAGATCAATTAAAAAGTAATTAGTCGGCCCTGAATAACTCTGATTTTTCATAGCACCTATTTCAGAGCCCCGTTA
>CAZTCY010000103.1:0-8690 GCA_964612715.1 uncultured Nitrosomonas sp.
TGCTCGTCGCCGGCGGCTACCGCCTCGAGTCCGTCGAGGCGTTCGATCTCTTCCCCAACACCGCACACGTCGAGACGCTTGCGGTGTTCGAGAAGTAGGCGACAGGTTACCGACGACCGGCTGCCGGACGTAAGGCGGAAGTCCCGTCAATAAATGGAGCCCCGGGTCGTCAGACCCGGGGAGACGAGCCGCACGTCTGGTGCGCGCATTTTCCAGCCGTGTGTCGCCCGCGCGGCTCTTGACCCCCACACCTTGCAGGGCGTATCGTAGCGGACTCGATATCGATGTCGATATGACGAAGTCAGAACCGCGCTCCAATCAACTTCGTGGCAGTCTCGACGTGCTGGTCCTCAAGGCGCTGTCCCTCGAGCCGTTGCACGGCGTTGGGCTCTTTCGCCGGATTCAACAGATTACGGGGAGCGCGATCGAAGTCAGTTACGGCTCCCTGTTTCCCGCGCTGCACCGGATGGAACGTCGAGGGTGGCTCGAGGCCGAATGGCGTACGTCCGATCAGAACCGGCGGGCGAAGTACTACCGGCTCACGCGCCTTGGGCGGAAAGAGCTGGCACGCGAAGAGCGTGAATGGAGACGCGTCGTGGCGGCCGTCATGATGGCACTCGGGTCATCTGAACCGTCTGCGGAGTGAATGATGGTACGGCGCTTCCGATCGTGGCTTTCTGCGGTCGTCAAATGGCGATCGAACGATCGCCTGCTCGACGATGAGCTGCGGTCGTGTCTGGAGATCCTGACGGCCGAGAAGATCGAGCAGGGGGTGCCTCCACCGGAGGCGCGACGTCAGGCGGCGCTGGAATTGGGCGGCGTGGAAGGCGTGAAGACCTCCGTCCGGGACGTTCGGCCGGGCGCCCATGTTCACAGTTGGTTGTGGGACATCCGATACGCCGCGCGTGGCATGCGCCGGAAACCGACCTACGCAGCAGCGGTCGTGCTCTGCCTCGCGGCCGGAGCGGCCGCGAATACCACGTTGGTGAGCGTCGCAGATGCGCTGCTGTATAGGCCGTTGCCAGTTGAATCACCCGGCTCTGTCTTTCTGGTCGGCCTCAGAACGCCGAAGGGTTCGGTTCGACCGTGGTCCCTTCGGGAATACGAGACACTCAGGACGTCGTGCAGTTCGTGCGCCGGGCTATCGGCAAGAACGTTTCAGCCAGTCGTACTGCGCGCTGAGGCCACGCCGGTAGCCGCGCAAGCGGAAATGGTGAGCGGAGACTATTTCCACACGCTCGGCGTACGTATCGTTCGAGGAAGAGCGCTGACTGTCGAGGACGAGCGCTCGAGTCGAATTGCAGCGGTCATGAGCGATCACACGTGGACGCGCGTGTTCGATCGGGATCCAGACATTGTCGGCACGACCGTTCACGTCAACGGCGTGACGGTCGACGTCGTCGGTATTGCGCCGGATGGTTTCGACGGCGTCATGAGAACGATAGCGGTCGACCTGTGGCTGCCGTTCACGCGTCTGTCTGAAATCGCCCACGAGCGACCGGCGACGATGATGGAAGATCGGCCGTGGTTCGGCGTGGTTGCACGGTTGGCGGACGGCGCGACAGCCGCTGTGGTGCAGGAACAAATCACCGCGGCGGCTGCGGCGCAACCGACCCTTGAAGGCGCCGGCGCAGTGGTCTCCAAGGCGTCTGGCGTGGGTCTTCCGCCGGGATTCGCGTCGCTGGCCACACAGGGCACGTTGTTCATCGGTGGGCTGGTCGCCGTCATTCTTGGCGTATGCGTGGCGAATGTCGCGAGTCTGGCGATCGCCCAGCAGGCAGAGCGGGCCCCCGAGTTTCGAGTTCGCGCGGGCGTGGGCGCAAGCAGATATCAGCTGGTCAGGCAATTGGCGGCGGAGATCGGACTGCTCGCGCTCATCGCGACGGCCGTCGGCATACCGCTGGCCTATGGGTTCACTGCGCTCATACAACTCGAGCCAGCGGGCGCAGGTGAGCTGCGATCGCTCGTCGACGTTCAGCCAGACATGCGGGTGTTGGCGTATTCGGTGCTGGCTGGCGCAATCGTGGGAGTGATCTGCGGGATAGGTCCAGCGTTGTACTCCACGAGACGGGACGCGCGGTTGGGTTTCGGCGCGGTCAGCCGGAACGTGAGTCGGGGAACCAGTCGGCTCCTTCGAGGTCTTGTGGCTGTCCAGGTGGCAGTGTCGGTGGTGCCCCTTCTGTCTTCAATGGTGATGTACAGGAGCGTCATCTCGCTCGAGCGCGTCGACATCGGAGTCGATGTTCGACAGTTGACCTCGTATAGCCTGGATATCGCGATTCTCGGTGTCGAGAAAGGGGAATGGAATCGCGTGTGGCAGCAGGTGGCGGATCGTGCTGGGAGTTTGCCGGGAGTCAGGCGTGCGGCGGTTTCCAGGGAAGGCCTGATGCAGGCAGGGCAGCAGGTGCCTGCTCGCCGCCTCGACGCACGTGCGGACGCTGAGGCCAAGAGCGTCGACGTGTTCGGTGTCTCTGATGACTATTTCGATGTGCTCGGCCTTCACATGCTGGCGGGTCGATCCTTCGGCCAGCATGATGCTGAAGGACGGCCGCCTGTTGCCATCGTTGGTCACGCTGTCGCGCGGGAGCTGTTCGGCAGCGCAGCCGGCGCGATCGGCAGGTCGCTCGATCTGGCCAACCACGATACTGTTGAGATCGTTGGCGTCGTGGCGGACAGAAAGGTGAATCTCGTCGGTCGGAATGATGTTCAGGCCGTCTACCGTCCTCTTCGACAAGAGCCCGTGGGGCGCGCCAGGTTGCTGGTGAGGCACGACGGCCAAGACGCTGGGCTCACACTGCGGATTGCCGACGAGATGACGGCCGTTCTGCCGGACCTGGTGCCGAGCTCAATCATGGACGCGTTACAGGAGAAGCGGAGGCTTCCGTCGTCACTCAGAGGAACAGCGTCTCTCCTGTTCTGGCTGTGTGTCGCCTGTCTGGTCGTCAGCATGATCGGCGTGTTCGGCCTCGTGAGATACGTCGCGAATGGCAGGACGAGGGAAATTGGCATCAGGCTGGCGCTTGGCTCGAGTCGAACGAAGGTGATGTGGCTCGTAGCGAAGGGCACCATGGTGGCCGTTGGGACAGGCGCGGTCGCGGGAAGTCTGTTGGCGGCGCTTGGCGTTCGCGGCATATCGCACCTGATCTATGGCATCGGGCCAATAGATGCGATGTCAGTCGTCACCAGTGCCATTGTCGTGTCCGCCTGCACCGGACTCGTCGCGACGGTTGCCACCCTGGGCGCAGCCACACTCGATCCCATCGAAGCCTTGCGGGCGGAGTAAGCGATGGCCGGCTCGTCGCCGCGAGATCTGCGGGCCGAGCAGTCACGCGCATTGTCAGCGTCGTGACAAACACGTGCGGCCTGTGGCAGGCTGACGCCCCATGCGCATTCCCGGTTCGAGTGGTTGGCTGGCGGTCGCGGTCGGACTTCTGCTGGCCGTTCAGGCTCTGACAACGCGCGGCATCGTCGCGAGTCAAGACGGCCCGGAACCCGACGCGACGGCGACCCAGGACGTCGCGGCGGCGACTCGTGCCTGGGCGGACGCGTTCAACAGCCGCGATCCCGCACGAATCACGGCGCTCTACGCCGCGGACGCCGTGTTCTGGGGCACGACCTCGGCCACGATTCGTGCGACCCCTGCCGAGATCGCCGAGTATTTCAAGGACTCGAAGGCGCGTCCCGACGTTCGGGTCGCCCTCGGACGGCAACACGTGCGCGTGTTCGGTGATGTCGCGATCAACAGCGGCGACTACGTGTTCACGGACGTCCGCGACGGCACGAGGGTGACGAATCCCTCGCGCTTCACGTTCGTGTACAGGAAGCGGGGCAGCCAGTGGTTGATCGTCGACCACCACTCGTCGCGACGGCCCGAGCCGTGAGGCGCGTGGCGTCGTCGGTCAAGGCCGTATTGACCGGCGCATCACACGCGGATCGAAGCACACGATTCGATTGGGCTCCCTTCCGGCATGATTCATGCGTCACGCCACCGCATGACAAATGACGCTCTGACGGTGAAGGACATCTCCGGCAGACGAGGCGCATCCGCTTTTAAGGTCACAAACTGTGACCTTAAGGGAGGGCCGCTGACGCCACCGCAAGTATCGAGTGTGGGTCTTCACCGAACAAGGTGTCGCCATGCTTTCCAGCGTGCTGCGCAGCCTGAGGGCCGTCGCGGTCAACATTCAGATCGTACGCGCGTTCGTCGAACTGCGCCGCCTGGCTGGGACGAATGCGGAGGTCATCAGACGGCTCGATGCCCTCGAAGCCCGGTGCGACGGCCAGTTCCAGCAGGTGTTCAGTGCCATCCGCGCGCTGCTCGACCAGCCTGCGCGGCCTCCTCGACGGATCGGTTTCAAGGGGGCGTGATGGGTACTCACTACCCGAGGCGTGTCCGGTGAGGGGAACGCGCTACCCCGGCGGAGGCTCGCGCGCATGCCGACCCTGTGGTGAAGCGCCTACTGCAGCAGGACGACAGGGCAGTGAGCATGGCCTCGATCGACTGCGACCGATCCCCAGACTTACCGCAGATCGATTTCGAGTGGCCGAACCGGACGGTGTGCGTCACGTTTCGACTGGTGGTGCACCGCCGGACTGATCGGTGTGCATCACCAAAGTAGCAGGTGTGCATCGCGCGAGGCGCCGCGGGCACTGTCGTCCGGTCTGGCGTGCATCGCTCGAGCGGATGATGTACATCACCGAACCAGCGCCGGGGCCGGCCATCCGGTCGGGTGTGCATCACCGAACAGTTTCGCGGCATCGCCGAAGCGGATCGTGTGCGTCACTGAACCGATCGTGTCGCATCACCGAACCACTTGGTGTGCACGACCGAAGTGGGCGGTGTACATCGCCGAAGCAAATGCGGGGCGTGCAAAACCGGATGGTGTGTGTCACCGAACCGAATGGTGTACATCACAAAACCTCGCGTGTACGTCTCGCCACCGCGTGTTCTCAACCGTCGTCGATTCAAATAGTTGCGATGTACACCATGGCGGTGCGTCAGTCGTGGGACTGGTGAAGGTCGCTCGGCGCCCTGCTGAAGGTTGGTCGGCACACTACGCAAGGCTGGTCGCGGATCCGCGTGATCCTGATCTTACCCGTGCCCGCACCAACTCGTGGGATCACGAGAGGCGAGTCGTACCTGGACGCCTGACAACTCGCGGGATCGCTGCGGCGACGCAGGGGATCGCTGCGGGTAAGTCTGGCCTCCCGGCGATGTCACCCGGGATACCCGTAGCGATGAGGCGGGGGAGGAGGGAAGGCAGGTCGGGACCCTCGTGTATCCAACTCGCGGGATCACGCGCGGCAGATCGTGGGTGTCGACAATGCGGCTCGTGATCGTGCTCGATGTGGCTCGCGGATCTGCGCAGACCTGGTCGTGGGTCTGCTGAGGTTGGTCCACACCGTGCGCCGGTAACTCGAGACCCTCGTGAGTGTTCGCCGCATGCCTTCCAGCGTGGCGGGCAGCGCCACGCCGTGCCGGTTGCTCACCGTCGACTGCTGAGATTGATTCGAGACCTCTCGGTCGGCCTGCGTTCCACGAATTATCGTCGGACATGTGCGAACGTCTCTCGCTGGTTGGGCGTCTCCACATACTCGTGAACATCGTCCAGGCCAACCCACATGTATTCACTATGTTCGTGGTTCAAGACGACAGGCGCGTGGGCATCGACGAACGCAAGCATGGTTGGCACTCACGAATCGCGCGTCGCCGCCCTCACGGGGATGAGGTACTTCACGGGAAATCCGACAGCAGTTCGCGCACGACGGCCGTCGTCGGCGGAGGTTGATGGTCCGGTACGGCAAAAATCATCGCGCCGGTGTGCGGACAGCGCACCTTCGCGGGTTCACGCGCAGGCGTCAGTGACAGGCTCGCCCGGCGAAGGTACTCCGACACCGTGACGCGCTCTTTTCTGGCCCTGGAACGGATCAGTCGTGCTTCCCGATCGGTGACCTTGAAGGTCAGTGTCGTCATCGCAATACCGTATTGTCGAGCGTCGACGTCGTCAATCGGCAGCGTTGCCCAGGGAGTGCGGTCCATTGGCGTGTTAGACTGCCGCTCCAACACGAGGATCGAAATACACGAGACAGGGGCCGATCTCATGAGCACGCCTGAGCTTTCCGTCAGCAGTCGCGTCGGTCGTCGCGGGGCATGGATGAAGATCGGCGTCGGTCGCATACGCCCCTGGGCCCATCTGCTGGTGATTGGAACGCTGGCGGTCGGGATTGGCGCGGCGACCGCCGTGTATGCGGTCTTCAACCACGTGCTGTTTCGGCCGGTGCCAGGCGTTTCGACGCCTGCGGCGAGCCTGGTCGTGATCTCGTTCGAGGCTGTCGATCGCTCGAGCATCGGTTACGGCAACGCTGCAGGCGTACCGGCTCTGCGTGAGGCTGGTGCGGCGGTCGGACTCGAACGTCTGGCCTACGGTTGTTGCCGAAATCAGTTGGCGGTGGCGACACATCCCGGTTCGCAGCCGTCGATTGCTGAGGTCGACTTCGTGACCGACGACTACTTCGCGGTCCTGGGCGTCGTGCCGTCGGCAGGCAGGCTGATTGGCCACGGCGAGGGCAACAGCGCGATGATCTCCGATCGTCTCGCACGCAGCCGGTTCGACTCGCCGGACGATGCGGTTGGACAAACGATCACCGTGAATGGCCATCCGTTCGTGATCGCCGGCGTAGCTCATCAGTTCCGAGGCTGGGGACGCGGTACCAACATTGGTTCCACCGACGTCTGGCTTCCCCAACACAGTCAACGAACGGTTGCCGGGTACGAAGTCATGGGCGACCTGGTGGGCCGCGTTCGGCCGGGCGCCGCGTTGGACGTGTTGGAAGGACGTCTGCAGGCGGTGTGGACGGAGTTCGTGCCGTCGCGCCCCGAGCGCGAGCGGCCGTTTGTTCCCGTCGTCACCCAGGGACTTCATCCTCGGCATACGGTCGATCCGGCCCCGCGCACGATGTACCGGCAGATGATGGGGGGCGCGGGCCTGTTGTTGATGCTCGCGTGTCTGTGTGCCGTGAACCTGCTCGTGGCGATGGCCGTGGCCGACAGACGCGACTTCGCGATTCGCGCAGCACTGGGCGCGACACGCGGGCGGCTGCTTACCGGTCTGGTCCGGACGTCGCTGGGGATGGCGGCCATAGCGACGGTCGCGGGCGTGGCGGTGGCCGCTGGTCTGTTGTCTGTTCTGCAGGGAGTCGCGCTCGGGGACTACCTCTCGGACATCGGCGATGTCGAGCTGGATGCGCGCGTGCTCGGTTTCTGTGCGGTCGTCACCCTGGCGGCCATCGGCCTCTCGCGCGTGGCGCCGGCACTGTCGGGCCTTCGCCTGGATCTCCGCAGCGTTCTGGCCGGAACGGCATCCACGCTTGCCTCGCGTCAGAAGGCCGGTCGCGTCCTGATTGCGGCTCAGGTGGCGCTGTGTGCGTCCCTGGCCATGGCGGCACTGGTCACGCATCGCTCGCTGACGAACCTCGCCACGACACATCTCGGCATGGACATCGATGGCGTGATCGAACTGTCGTTGCGTCCGGACAACCTCGGATACGCCGAAGACAAGGCGTGAGAGTTGATAGACGCGACGATGGCCGCCATTCAGGATGACGGCATTGGAGACGTCGCGGTCGCGTATCCGGGAGTCCTGAGCACCGCCGGGACCGCCGCTGGCATCCGGTCTGACGATGTCGCGCCGAAGATGGACCGGACGATCGATCTCCTGACGGTGTCGCCTGGTTTCTTCGATGTACTGAAGATACCGCTGTTGTCGGGAACCACCTTGCCGCCCGACGCGTACCGCGACGTCGACACCGTTCAGCCGATGCCGGTGGTGGTCAACGCACTGCTTGCCGAGCAGCTGTTCGGCTCTCGAGAGGCGGTTGGCCGCACGTTCGAGCTGGACCGCTACATTGGGATGGACACCGTCTCGTCTACAGCCGTGGTCGTTGGTGTTGCCGGCGACACGCGGGGAGCGGTCGTACGGCACGAGCCGAAACCCACGCTGTATCACGGCCGGCGTCCGTCGTGGCGCTACGCCACGCTGTTGGTGAGGCCAGCGTTGTCGCCGCGCGCCGCGATCGACCGAATCGAGTCCATTGTCGAGTCGATCGATCCCGCTCTCCCGATTTTCCGTGTCCGACCACTGTCCGAGAGTGTCGCCGGCCAGCTCCGCGAAGACACGATGCTCGTCAGGTTGAGCGCGACGCTCTCGGCGCTTGCGCTCTGGTTGTCGGCTGTTGGCGTGCTCGCGGTCGCGAGTCGATTCGTGGTGGGTCGGTTCCGGGAGTGGGCCATACGAGCCGCACTGGGCGCGACGCCGCTGTTGATCGTCGCGCGCGTGGGGCGGCACTTCGCCGGCGCCCTCTGCGTCGGTCTCGCGAGCGGGCTTCTGCTGTACTGGTTGTTGTCGGCCTGGCTCGCCGAGAGACTCTACGGTGTATCGCCGTTCGATCCGTGGAGCGCGGTGCTTGTCGTCCCGCTGGTGATCGTCACTGCGCTGGCGTCTGCGCTGGTGCCTGCCATGGCCGCTTCCCGGACGCAGCCCGGTCGGGTGCTCGGCGACGTCCTGTAGAAGCGGGGAGACCGAGTACCCGAGGTGTCGAGATGACGCGTTCTGTGCTCCGCACGCTCCTGGCGGCCACGCTGGGCGTGGTCCTGACGCACGCGCAGGCACCGGCGCCGATGCCGGCTGGCA
>CAZTCY010000104.1:0-8545 GCA_964612715.1 uncultured Nitrosomonas sp.
CCTTCTTCGGAAATCACGCCCGGCGTATAACTGAAACTGCGCGCATACTCCTGTCCCGGCTCCTGTACCGCGTGATTGATATGACCACGGTAATGCAGCGTTACGGACTCCGTTGACGGCGCAACGGTCAACGTATAATGCTTTAATGGAACAGGCGCGCCTTTCATCGTATCCGACGGCAATGATACCACCTGACCGCCTTCGACACGGTCAATTGTCAAATGCGCATGCAGGCTGAATTTCAGTCGCTTTGACTGCGGCAAGCGGATATGGTCTGTAACCCGGATTTCATTACGATCGGGTAACAACACAATAGCCATATCATGAAAAACAGTTTCACTGCGGGCTGACCCTATGGCCGGCTGCACCAGACAAAACAGCGCGATCAGCGCATAAAATATTATCTGACCGGCATAATAGCGTGCTTTCTGCGTAACAATGGATAACATGGCATCCTATGAAAAAATTAAACAGCTTCCTCTTTAATCCGCAAGCAACCTGGAAGTTTCCACGCGTGTGCATACAGTTTTGTTCATGCTACCTCCCTTTCGGCGCACTTTACCTGTCCAGACAATCAAGATAGATCGCCGCATCGGGTGCGGTCCGACTGCGCTGAGACTGCCACAGCATTTCGGCCAGACACTCCATCATGCGATGCGTCGCTTCATGTTCATTGCCCATTTGCTGCCGCAAGCGGATAAAACGGTCACAAATACCGACGGGTTGATTGATCGATAGTTGCTCTTTGATGGCAACATGCATACTCATATGCAAAAATGGATTAGTGTCTCCCATTTCCGGCAGGTAATCCCTGTCGCGATAGGCTTCGACATTATCCAGCACTTCATGATACTCCGGATGCTGCAGAATGACTTCCAGTGCAATCTGTTCGATACCTGACAGCATTTCCTGCCGGCGGTACTTAGCCCAGCTCTCAAAAAACAAATGACGCGCCTGATCTCTCGTAGGTTTAAACATAGTCCTGCAAACTTAAACAGATTGTCAAATCTTAGATGGTTTTTTCCTTAAATTCGCACAAATGCTGAATTATGCATTTACCGCATTCAGGTTTTCTGGCTTTGCACACATAACGCCCATGCAAAATCAACCAGTGATGTGCGTCATGTCTGAATTCCTTGGGGACTGTCTTAAGCAACTTTAATTCAACTTCCAGTACATTTTTACCGCGCGCCAGGCCGGTTCGGTTGGCCACTCGAAAGATGTGCGTATCAACAGCGATTGTCGGTTCGCCAAAAGCGGTATTCAATATGACATTGGCTGTTTTGCGCCCCACGCCGGGCAATTCTTCCAGCGTCTCGCGCGTACGCGGAACCTCACCTGCATACTTATCAATCAACAGTTTACAGGTCGCCAGAATATTCCTGGCTTTTGATTTATACAATCCTATACTTTTAATATATTCAAGCAAGCCAGCTTCACCCAGGGCAACGATTCCTTGCGGTGTATTTGCCTGCGGGAATAGTTTCCGGGTTGCCTGATTGACGCTTTTGTCCGTTGCCTGTGCTGACAAAATCACAGCAATCAGCAACTCAAAAGACGATTGGTACTCGAGCTCGGTTGTCGGATGCGGATTGGATACTTGCAGACAGGTAAACATTTCACGGCGTTTCGCTGGATTCATACTGCAAGCCGCTTATTTATCGATCTGTGTGCGTATTGCCGCAGCCCGTCTGAGCGCTGCCTGTACAATAGCGTGTTTTCGGCTATCCGTATAACTCTGTTCGGAAAATTTATCCGGCGAATGAGGCCTGTCAGTTAAATGCGAAACGGTCTTTTCTCTGTTCTTTGTTTTTTCGAGCAATAGGCGCTGCTGCCTGAATTGATAGCGTGAACGGGCGCGATCAGCCTTTCTTTTCGATGCATCAGCAATGTCTTCGGAAGTGCCTTGCAGCTCGACCGCCGGAATCATTGCAATGCAATCCATCGGACAAGGCGCCACACACAATTCGCATCCGGTACATTCATCGGTCAAAACGGTATGCATTTGTTTGGCCGTACCCACGATTGCATCCACCGGACAGGCGCGTATGCAGAAGGTACAACCGATACACAGGTTTTCGTCAATGACGGCTACGGTACGTGGTCTGGGCAGCCCATGCCGGATATTTAACGGCTTGAATTCAATGCTCAGCAACGCTGCAATGTTGCGAATGCCATCGGCATCACCAGGCGGACATTGATTAATATCCGCGCGCCCTTCTACAATAGCCACCGCATACGGCTCACAACCTGAGTATCCGCACTGGCCACACTGCATCTGCGGCAATAGCGCATCGATCGCTTTTATGAACTTTTCGCTAAATCTCAAGAAAAACCTGCTCTTATTTTATTCCTGCAGCATTGCGGAAACATGTCGCGATAAATTTAGCCACCCGTTTCACAATCCGCTGCCCGTACTATTCCTTATTCCTGTTCACAGGCTGCTTTCCATTCAGCCTCATTCAAGCTTCCAGGCAACACTCTTTGCCACTGCTGCGGCTGATTATAGGAACGCAAAAGCTCACCTTTCTCCATATTCCAGCTGAACAATGAAAATGCCAGATCCCGCATTTGTTCTTCCTTGCAATCATAATCACGGCGAATTTTTTTAGATAAAAAATTGGTTCCGGATGCCTTCTGTTCAGTTTTATAATCGATCAAAGTCCACATTTTGACTCTATTGGCCGCTTTACGCGCAGAAACCAGATCCACATAAACCGTATACCCCCCGCCTTCATCACTTTCACCCACCGGAGTCCACTCAGCCATTACATCCGAAATCATGAGAGACAATATTAAAGCAAATATAATTTTTTTCATCGTTAAAGTTTCAACCCTGATCATCAAAAACAAATTTCAAAAATAAACAACTGCCTAACTGGAACAGTATTACTCGATTAGACACGACTCAAGGGTTTAATTGTGATTCAGTGTCTGATAGCCGCATCACTTTTTTGATTGATTTTTACATTATCGTTACACAAATGCAATGAATGGCCGGATATATCCCTTTTATATCCTTTTTCGCAGGACATTCGGAATCGCTTTTTATACCCGCACTTGTCTCGCTTTTATCGCGGCAGATCATTGTTCACGCTTTGCAAAACCCTTCTCTTCGATGCAATTACACGCTAGACTGATACATTAATCATAATATATCAAGTGATTGTTTTTTGACTGACCACACCATTTTTTGCCATGAGAACACTTAAATGAATTGTAATCACCGCGTCGCGTTAATTCTTGTTCTACTGGCTTTAACAACGGTTCTGACCAGTTGCGTGACGAACCGACAAGATCGCAACATGATGCAGATCCCCGATTCACAAAACGCTATCCCACCGAATCCCCCTTTTTTCAAAGCAAATCGTAAAACCAGTTATGAAGATCATGGCACATTCATCATGGTGGAGGGCAATCAATGCACGGCGCGCGACAGGGGGCCGGAACCGGCAACCATGTTAATAACCGTTGACATGCCATCTTATGTCAACCAGGGAACGGTGATTCTGAATGGCTGGGATTTACGGTATTTAAACAAGGATCATGAAGTACGCTCACTGCGCGCGGACATCACGCACAGCAAGCTGGTAACCGGCATCGGTTCGACTACGCTTATCTTTGAAGTAGCAGGTGAAATCAGCGATCAAAACTGGGATGACGCCTATGAATTTTGTGTGCATTACACCGGTTTTGGTTTTAACACGACACGGATCGACGCACGAATTGAAGGTGATTACAACGGCATTGACGCATGGACCTTGCAGACTGTGGCAAAAGGCCCTGTCGCCACCTTGGAAAGTACATGGCGTGACGGCCTGTTAAAAAGCAGTGATTCGATCGTTATCATGCCACGCGGCTTTGATTTTCAGTTCGATAATGCATTTGAATGCGAATGGCGCTTCCCGCCATGCCGCTGGGCGGATCCTTCCGACCATGATTTACGTCAGATCGCTTACAGCCTTTATCAGATCGGCGCATCACCCAACCTTGACGGCAAACCGCACTGGGCAACACAAACCCTCTTTAAAGACAATAGCACTCGCCCACACTGGATTAAAACGCGCGCTGCACTGATTGGCGGCAATAGCGTCAAACTTCGCGCCGATTTCCTCGCACTGAATCCGCGTTCCGGAAAAACAAACATCTGCCGCAATGGTGTTGAGGGTATCGTGCGTACAGAAACGTTCCGTATCCATGATTTACCCTACGATTATGCAATACCCATGCTGACCGGATGGGATTTGAACTATGAATGCGATGATCAGCATGTACAACGCGCCGGTATCTGGATACATGACATCCGTTTTGACCCGCGATCCAATGGGCTGGAATACAAAGTCTCGTCCATCCTCCGTGATCGGAATGGCGCTCCGGGTTTCAACGCTGTACATCGCGTCAGCGTTCTGGGATTAAACCGTTCCACTATTTCTCCGGTTGCAGAACGTACAGCACCTGATATTCAGATCCGGCTTAGAGAGCATAATTAAAAATACCTGAGTCATATGACACCATAAGCAGCCTTCCTTGGCGAGACCGGAAGCTGTCTAAGGCTGTCTATATTGCGGCGCTACGGTCAAAGCTCGTATATTTTTTCCGACTTGTCAACACAATACATCAGTCCATCGACCTGTACAGATAACACAGGCCACACAAGAATCCCGATACTCAAAAAATCACTCTATCGATAAAAATTGAGAGTGGGAACATTACGCAACAGACAGTTGCAATTTTGCTGAAAAATAAAGAAAAGGTTTGCGTGTTTATTATACGTTAAGTATGCTTGACCTCGTGCTAGGTATGGTTTCTTTCCTCGCGCCTCAGATTATTACATATATGGCGTCATATTTCGCCCTAAAATTCTAATGCATCATAATTATCAAATATGGAGGGTTGCGCTTTGATTGCTTATAATAAACCAAAAATTAAAGGGACAATGTTTGCCCTTGGTAGTGCGCTACTTTTTAGCTCAACGGCATATGCCGCCACAACTAATACGCCTTATGGCCACGACACCTATGCAGAATCAATAGAATCCGATGATAAAGGTTTGATAGAAAGCCTGACCGGATTCAAATACAATGAAACACCCTTTCTACAATCATTGGGCGTAAAATTAGGGGGTTGGGTTGATATCGGCTTTACCGGAAATCCTACGCATTCGAGTGGTTCAAATGGCCCGGTCACATTTAACAATGGCCCGAATGAATTCAGACTACATCAGGTTTATGGTTACATTGAACGTGAAGTCAATACAAATACGGACACTTTTAGTGTAGGTTTTCGTGCGGATTTATTATACGGCGCAGATGCAGGTTACACTTTTGCATCGAATTTCGATGCTGATGAAAACTTTGTTGGTCGGCTCCTGGATCCTAACAAGCAGCATCAACTGGCATTCCCGCAAGCGTATGTGAATATCTATGTTCCTGTGGGCAACGG
Organism: uncultured Nitrosomonas sp.; assembly: GCA_964612715.1. GTDB lineage: Bacteria > Pseudomonadota > Gammaproteobacteria > Burkholderiales > Nitrosomonadaceae > Nitrosomonas. The sequence goes on from CAZTCY010000104.1 coordinate 5,443, forward strand.
CTTAACATTTCAAGTTGGGCATTTTTATACGCTGATAGGATATGAAGTCGTACCTTCCGCCGGCAATTTCTTCTTCTCACATGCCTACACCATGCAGTATGCCGAGCCGTTCACACATACCGGTGCATTGGCGATATATCCCGTAAACAATAATATTACTGTTAAGGGTGGGGTTGTTACCGGATGGGATGCGCATTTCAATCAGCCAGCAAACTTTCTTGGCAGTATCAGCTACACCACGGATGACGAACGTACGACTTTAACCGGTGCAGTGGTTAGCGGCAGCACGGAATCTGTCTACTCAACAGGCATAGGCGCAGGTACTGCAAAAGTCGATCATAATCGCACGATGTACAGCCTGGTACTGGAACATAGCTTCACTGACAGATTGCATTACGTATTACAACACGATCATGGCAATCAAGAGAAAACTACATTTGAGCGTGCCGCGCAATGGTATGGTGTCAATCAGTATGTTTTCTACGACATACTCCACAACCTTACAGCCGGTTTACGTATGGAATGGTTCCGGGATGATGACGGTGTACGGATTAACGGATTCACTGACAACTACATCGGTGTGACCGGCGGTTTGAATTACACCCCGATTGCGGGCTTCACAATTCGTCCGGAAGTTCGGTATGACCGATCAACCTCGAACAGAAGAATAGACAGGGCATTCAATAACGGAAAGGACAATGATCAGATCTTGCTATCGGTAAGTGGTATTTTCCGTTTCTAAGTTTCCAGTTCCTTTATTTCAATTTCATTGCACATCACAAAAAACAGGAAGATGGAGGAATACTTCCTCTCTCTTCCTTTTTGCCATCTAACCAGCCTTAAAGGCCATTATTATTACGATCGAAGAGCTGTTTTTTCTTTACCGTATCTAGTTAATGCTAAAGCAAAGCATAATAGAATTTCTATTCTTTTCCAATATGACTTTGTTCTCTGTGGTTGACAATAAAAAACCAATTAATATCCAGTAATGCCAGAATAACAGCTATTAGCACCGTCTACTTTTCAACAAAGTAAAAAAGCCATTTTTAATAAAGCAAAAACTATACTTCTAAAATCCGCTTGATTTCAAACCTAATTTGCGACTTAACAAATATCTTACATGCTTTTTCTTTTCAAATCTGAATGCATCATACAGGTATAAATAATTTTCGATAAGTACTGTATACTGAATTATATTGGTTCCTAAAAGTTGACAATAAGCTGAGTTATGTGGTGAATTATGCAAGACCTCAATTTATTCGGTATTTATGCGCGCGTCGTAGACGCCGGAAGCTTTGCTGAAGCCGCGAGACGCATGGGTATTTCGCGTTCTGCGATCAGCAAGGCAATTTCCAAACTGGAAAAGAACCTTGGCGCACAGTTATTAAACCGCAGTACCCGGCATCTCAGCCTGACTGAAGCGGGCACCGTACTCGCAGAACATGCGACACATATTCTTAACGAAGCAGAACAGGCCGAACGCTTTGTAAACAGTCTGCAGGCGGAACCGCGCGGCATGTTGAAAGTCAGCACTTCCGTCGCTTTCGGTACACTGCATGTAGCGCCTGCACTGGCCGACTTTCTCGCACGTTATCCCGAAATTCGAATTGATTTAACCATTACCGACCGACCGGTTGATTTGGTTGAGGAAGGCTATGACGTGATGATTCGGGTTACCAACGAGCCGGATCTGAATCTCATTGCCCGCAAGCTCGCGCCTGTACGGCGTAAATTATGCGCCACGCCCCGGTATTTTGAGAAAAACGGCATCCCGCGAACACCAGAAGATCTGATCAAACACAACTGCCTGGATTACACGCTTTCAGGAGAACAAGGGCATTGGAACTTTACCGGCCCTGAAGGTATCATTGCTGTACCTGTTTCAGGCAACCTGCGCATCAACGATGATGACGCACTGTCTCAGGCTGTGCTGGGTGGTCTAGGTATCGCGTTACTGCCAACGTTCACTGTCGGAAAAGAGCTGCAAAGCGGAAAACTGCAGGCCGTGCTGTCCGAATATATCGCAGTGGAACGTTATGTTTATGCCTGTTACCTGCCTAGTCGCCATGTACCGGCCAAGGTGCGTTCCTTTATTGATTTTCTTACAACGCGAATCGGCACAATACCGTACTGGGATCAGGGTTCACAAACATTGCCATGAATATTCTGTCCACCATGCAGCCGGAGCTGCTCAAGCAGATTTGCCAGATCATCAGGTATATCAGCATGCCATTCCATCAGTTGCGCGTTTCCTGGATGGCAAAGCGACAGCTTCCATGCATGAAGCGCCTGTCGGGGAAATGCGTTCAGGAGCATCCCGATTTCCGGCGCCGTCTTCCCCGCCTTGCCGCCATAGACGAAATCACCGACCAGGGCATGACCAATTGAATGCATGTGAACACGGATCTGATGCGTACGCCCTGTTTCCAGGCTGCAATGCAATAAAGAACACCCCGTCAAATGCTCAAGAATCCGGTAATGCGTACGCGCCGGCTTTCCGCGCGCATGAACAGTCATTTTTGTACGATGCACCGGATGGCGGCCGACAGGCGCGTCAACATGACCACTGTCTGCAACTCTTCCCAGAACCAAAGCCAGATATTCACGTTTGACTGTACGTTGCTGTAACTGGCGCACCAGATTTGTTTGTGCCTCAATTGTTTTCGCAACCACCATTAATCCGCTGGTATCCTTATCCAGCCGATGAACAATACCGGCGCGCGGCACGTGTTCAAGCCGGGGCAAATAATGCAACAGCGCATTCAATAACGTACCCTGCCAGTTACCATTTCCTGGATGCACCACCAGACCGACCGGCTTATTGACAACCATCAGCGCATCATCCTCGAAAACAATATCCAGCGAAATAGCCTCCGCCCTATGTCGATTCTCAGCAACAGGAATATCAGGATGAATAGCAACATGCTCTCCACCCCAGACCTTCTGTTTGGCCACGCAATCCCGACCGTCCCGTTTAACGCGCCCATTAACAATCCAGCATTGAATACGGCTGCGCGACCAATCCGGCAACAATTTTGCCAGCACGTGATCAAGCCGCTGACCGGCATATTCCGCAGGAATCGCCAAATGTATAACCGATTCA
>CAZTCY010000105.1:0-8476 GCA_964612715.1 uncultured Nitrosomonas sp.
TGTTCAAGATCTCACTGAAGGGCGCATTGCTGCGTTAAAATCGAACTCAAAATGCGCACATACTTCACGTATGCTGCGCTTTTTACTCGGCGCAAGCGCCTCGCCCTACGGGTCAGCCTTACGGCTGTTCGCTGCGCTTTGCTTGCGTCATTCAATTTTGCCTTGCACTGCATTCCTTGATCGAGATCTTGAGCAGGTTCTTAGTTCAAAGCGTATCCGGCTTGCGGCATGGAAAATATGATTTTTGTCGTTTTATGATTAATCGTGACGGGTGACGGCCATTATATAACCTGACTGATGATCTTGCGCATATTTGGTGGTTTTATCCTATCTTAAGCGTGTCACACAAAAAAGTTATTTTTTACGCTTAATGCCCGAAGGACTGATTAGAATAGAAAATTATCAACCCATGAGGCACTGTTTGAATCATGAATTTCGAATACCCGGAATGGCATCGACTGTCCAAGAAGAAAAATAAAACCACGTTAAGCAGTGCTGCCGACAAATCAGGCCTGCCTCCCGGTACATTGATCCATGTTGGTGAAAAGCATGAAACCGTGAGTCGGATTTCTGTCATGCAATACAATCAACAAGCCGTTACTGAATGTGAGATTGAGTCCATCACCGAATTGCAGCAGCTACCGCGTGACGGGTTTATGACCTGGGTGAATATTGACGGACTGAGCAATACGCGCATTATTGAGGATATTGGCGTACAACTGAATATTCATCCGTTGATTCTGGAGGATATCCTCAGCACGCATCAGCGTCCTAAACTGGAGGAATACGACGACTATATCTACTTGGTGGTCAAAAGTATCAGCGCGGACTACAACCATCATCTGACGCTGCAATATGAGCAGATCAGCATCCTTCTGCTGGCGAATTATGTCATTACGTTCAAGGAAAAAGCCGGGGAAATTTTTAAACCTGTCCGTTACCGGTTGCGTAACCGCAAGGATCGTTTGCGTCAGAACGGCAGCGATTACCTGACCTATGTTTTGCTCGATTCCATTGTTGACGAATATTTTGTGATTGAGGATCATCTGGATGAAATCATTGATCCATTGGAAGAAAGCCTGCTGTCTGATCCCAGTCAGGAAACACTGCTGACAATTCAGCATCTGCGGCGCGAACTGATCGCGATGAAACGCAGCATTTCGCCGTTGCGCGAATTGCTGTCAACAATACAGCATGTTGACACCGGACTGCTTCAGGAAAAAACATTGCGTTATTACGGTGATGTCTATGATCACGTACTGCGTGTCACCGATTCATTGGATTCCTACCGCGAGCGAATCGCGGTGATTCAGGATGTGTATCTTTCCAGTACCAGCAACAAAATGAACGAAACCATCAAAGTTCTGACTATTTTCGCGGCGATCTTCATACCGCTGACATTTATAGCCGGTATTTACGGCATGAACTTTGAATATATGCCGGAATTAAAATGGCGCTGGGCCTATCCTGCGTTATGGGGCATCTTTATCGCGATCAGCGTCGGCCTGCTCTTATTCTTTAAGCGAAAAAAATGGTTGTAATAGCGCTATCCGCAGCCTCATTGCAGGAGACGGACATGTGTTTGACGTACTGGATTCATGACTCAACGCTATGCATGGGCAGAATCAGGATGCGGTGAAAAGCGGGGGCAGGGACGTGTTGCCAGCTTATCCTGGTCTGTCCGGACAAACCCGCGGGAATAAGAAACGGTCAACGCAATGATTCGGTCTTCAGCATCCGCACGCAGTCCGTCCCGGAATCGAGCAGATGGCGTGCGGCGCCATTCTCACGCGCCAGGCCGAGAAAGCACAGCCCCGCTTTTCGGAATCCCAGTACAAAGAGGCGCGAAACCTGGGGGCCGCCCGGTTTATGCGTATTATTTTCGAATGCCAGTGCCTTGACGCGAAAGATCACGCCGATTGTGTTGTGATGACGTACTCTGATTTCAACCGGTGTTTTGCCGATATTTGGGAAATAACCGAACTGGTTATCTTTTTCATAGACAACCTCATCCTCACTTGACCAGAGCGTATTGCCAAGCATGAGGTCAATCCAGGAGCGCTCGTCGGTTGATACGACGAACAGCCGCAATGGCGCCGGGTGCAGGTTAATGTTTGCAGGGCATTCAATGACGCTGAGATCGCGGTCGGAATAGTGGGCATGAATGCCGTCCGCCGGGACGCTACAGGCGGACGCATCGATAGGCACATACAGACTGCTTTCATTTGCCGATGCCGCATTCATCGGAGTGAGCAGCCCTATCGTCAATACAATGTAAGCAGCCGGATGCATCCGCTGTTTTCTCCCTGTTTCCGTTGTATTGTCCGATTTATAGGCCTAATGCTGTTGAAGTTCTGGGGCCGACCATGCCATCCGGGACAAGTCCGTTTTCAGCCTGGAAAGCAATGACAGCCGCATGGGTCGTTGGTCCGAATATGCCGTCTGCTTTCATTTCCGCGCCAAACGCATTCAGTCTTTCCTGCAGGCGGCGGACTTCAGGACCGCGATCGCCGATACTCAGCGCAGGTTCGGGGACTATGACAGTGCGTCCCAGAAGTCCTGCCTGATGAAATGCACGAATGCGTTCGTCACTCACTTCAAAATGCATACCGTCTTCAGTACCAAAAGCAGCACCCCAGTACCAGCCCTGTTGGTTGAAGAAAGGCGCCAATTCGACCAGTCCCCGCAACACCCGGCCGTCTCCGCGCCGGTCGAGCACGTCATTGATCTTGATATCGATCGCGGTACCCCAGGAGTGATTACTGATTGCACCCGTTTTAGAGCCGCGTACCAGGCGGCAGCACAGCATGCCCGCAGTGCCCAGTGCGGCGTATAGTTCAGGATTGTCTGTTTTGACATTGCTGAAGATTGCACGCAAATCATCTACTGCGGGCTTGAGCCCGGTAACCCGGAATGGCCCGACATTTTCCAGTACGATTAAATTTTTCAGCGTGGTGCTGGTGACAGACTGGCAATCAACATCGTACGATGAACGTGGATTTCCCAGAAATGCCAGCATGGTTTGTTGTTTGGCGCTGCGCAGACCGGCATTGATGTTTGCGGGAACACTGGTCAGTTCATTCAAGTTCATGATGGCTCCTCCAAGTATTATTCCAAATATAATGAAAGCAATATACCGTCAATTGAGCTACTATTTTGCAGTGTTTGATGGCTGAAGAATTCAATTTTTACAATAAAACCCTCAAATTTTTCCCTCCACCCAGCCAGCCACGCTGTCCAGCGCCGCAGGCAATTGATCCGGTTGTGTGCCACCTGCCTGTGCCATGTCCGGTCGGCCACCGCCTTTGCCACCGACCTGCCGGGCGACGAAGTTGATGAGTTCACCGGCTTTGATTTTGTTGGTGACATCATCGCTGACGCCGGCAATCAGCGTGACTTTGTCAGCTTCAACAGTAGCCAGCACGATGACGCAGGTTCTGAGCCTGTCTTTTAACTGGTCCAGTATTTCACGCAGCGATTTTGCATTGGCGCCATCCAGGCTGGCGGTGAGTACTTTGACGCCTTTGATATCCCGGATCTGGTCGGCCAGTCCTGCACTTTGATAACCGGTCAGTTTGACTTTGAGCTGTTCCAGTTCTCTTTCGGTCTGTTTGACATTGTCGATGATCTGCGCGATTTTCTGATGGATATCCTGCGGACTGGTTTTGAGTGTTTGCGCGATAGTTTGCAGTTGTGCCTCGCGTTGCTGCACATGATCGACAGCGGCCTTTCCGGTGACCGCTTCAACACGGCGTATACCTGCGGCAATACCGGTCTCACCGGTGATTTTGAAGAAACCGATCTGGCCGATTTGTGCGACATGCGTGCCGCCGCACAGTTCGGTGGAAAAGTCGCCCATGCCGATAACGCGCACGACATCGGCATATTTTTCACCGAATAACGCCATGGCGCCTTGTTTGACAGCTTCGTCGTATTTCATATGGTCGGCGGTGACCGGCCAGTTATTGCGGATTTGTTCGTTCACCAGACGTTCGACTTCGCGTATTTCTTCAGTGGTCAGTGGGACATTGTGCGAAAAATCGAAGCGCAGACGATTGGCGTCGACCAGCGAGCCTTTTTGCATGACATGGATGCCAAGTACCCTGCGCAGCGCAGCGTGCAGCAGATGCGTGGCGGAATGATTGTTGGCGGTGCTGGTGCGCGTGACTGGATTGACTCTGGCCTGGACATGATCCCTGACCACCATGCGGCCGCTTTGCAACAGACCTTTGTGGCCAAACACATCGGCCTGGATTTTCTGCGTATCAGTTACAGCAAATGTGCCGTTGGCGGCCATGAGTTCGCCGCTGTCGCCGACCTGGCCGCCGGATTCCGCATAGAAGGGGGTGTGATCGAGCACGATCAACGCTTCATCGCCGGCTTCGATAAAATCGACCAGTGTGCCCGCCTTGTAGATCGCCAGGATTCGACCTTCGTGCTGCAACGCATCATAGCCATGAAAGATGGTTTGATCACCATGGTAGGCCAGTCCTTCGGTCATGGTGAACTTGTTGGCTGCACGTGCCTGTTCACGCTGCCGTGCCATGGCTTTTTCAAAACCTGTATTATCGATGCTGATACCGCGTTCACGCGCGATATCGGCGGTCAAATCGAGCGGGAATCCGAAAGTGTCATACAAGCGGAATGCGGTTTCGCCATCGAGAACGTGGATTTTTCCGCTGAGCGCGCCTTCAAGCACCTGCATGCCATGCTCCAGCGTTTCGGCAAAACGTTCTTCTTCCTGCTGCAGTACACCAGCAACGCGTTCCCTGGCTGCGGGCAGTTCGGGGTAGGCTTCGCCCATGATATTGCTCAGGTCGGCCACCAGCCGATAGAAAAACGGCTCCTTTTGCCCCAGGCGGTAGCCGTGGCGGATGGCGCGTCGGATAATGCGCCGCAACACATAACCACGGCCCTCGCTGCCCGGGATGACGCCGTCGGTGATCAGAAACGCGCATGCGCGGATGTGATCGGCGATGACCTTGAGCGAATTGTCTGCAAGGTTTTGTGTACCGGTTTCACGTGCGGCAGCCTTGATGAGATCCTGAAACAGGTCGATGTCATAGTTGCTGTGCACCTGCTGCATGACGGCGGAAATCCGTTCCAGCCCCATGCCGGTGTCGACCGATGGCCTGGGCAGCGGATGCAGTTCGCCGCTGCTGTCACGGTTATACTGCATGAACACCAGGTTCCAGATTTCGATATAACGATCACCATCCGCATCGGTGGAGCCGGGTGGTCCGCCCGCAACATCGGGGCCATGATCGTAAAAAATTTCGGAACATGGCCCGCACGGACCGGTATCACCCATCTGCCAGAAATTATCCATAGTGTCGATACGCACAAAACGCGCGGGATTTACGCCGACTTCATTGAGCCAGATATCGGCGGCTTCGTTGTCTTCGGTATAGACGGTGACCCATAATCTTTCCTGCGGAATACCGAGGGTGACTGTCAGAAACTCCCAGGCAAACTGGATGGCATTGCGTTTGAAATAGTCGCCGAAACTGAAATTGCCGAGCATTTCAAAGAACGTGTGATGCCGCGCCGTATAACCGACATTTTCCAGGTCATTGTGCTTACCACCAGCGCGCACGCAGCGCTGCGAACTGACTGCGCGCACATAGCTGCGCTGATCCTGACCCAGAAAAACGTCCTTGAACTGCACCATTCCCGCGTTGGTAAACAACAGTGTCGGATCGTTTCCCGGCACCAGCGGGCTGGATGGAACGCGGGTGTGGCCGTGGGATTCGAAAAATTCGAGAAATTTTTTTCTGATTTCGCTGCTTTTCATGTTCGTAGTAGTTTATTCGTATCGTTTTAATTCAATAACCGTGGTGCCCACAGCTTCGCCCTGAATAATCGCCAGATTTTCAATGCGCACCCGGACGATGATTTCGATACCCATGCGCGGTAATTCGGTGCTTGTCAGGATGGTGATTTTGCCGCTTTCGTCTTCGAGCGAGTAGGCTTTTAAATCAATGAGCGGGATGCGTGTGGGTTCTTTTGTGATGCCTTTAAAATTGACTTCTTTGCCGTCAAACCCGGCGGGTGAGGCATTGACTTCATGAATCGGCGTGATGAGGTTACTGGTGCCGGCGGTAAAACCGTTGTACGTGAATGGAAAAAGCATCAGCAGGCCGATGATCAGTGTATGAATGATTTTCATGTTTCTTCCTTGCCAGCTTGCGACAATATGGTGTTGATTGTATCCGATGAAAAGCCCCTGCTCATCATAAAGCGTATCTGTTTGCCGCGCGTTTTCAAGTCGTTGGGCGGCACGCCGAATTTTTTTTGCCAGATGTGCCGTGCTGTTTCGAGATCGCTATCTTTCAGGCCGGGCAGTATGTCGGCAATGACATGTTCATCAACGCCTTTCTCTTTGAGTTCGCGAATGATGCGCTGGCTGCCGAGGCGTTTCCTGCGTATCCGCACTGTTTGTGCGGCAAACCGTGCCGTGGACAAGTAACCGTCTTGCTCCAGTTGGTCAAGCAGGTCGGATACCCGTTGTTGCGAGCGTTCATGGGCTGACAGTTTCTGTTCCAGCTCGTATCGTGAATATTCGCGTCTTGCCAGATACTGCAGCGCGCGGGTTTCCAGTGATGTTTTGCTGTCGGTCGTCATCATTGCATGGCTCGATTACTTGCCATCCGGGTTATCGGTGTTGTTTTTATCGACATTGTTTCCGGGATTTTTGTTCTTTTTTACTGTATCCGCCAGACCTGCAGCCGCACGGATTTTCTGTTCAATTTCCTGTGCCATTTTGGGATGTTCTTTCAGATAGTCGCGCACATTGTCCTTGCCCTGGCCGATTTTTTCACCGTTATAGGCGTACCAGGCGCCTGCTTTGTCAACCAGTTTATGTTGAACGCCCAATTCTATGATTTCACTTTCGCGCGAAATGCCTTCACCGTACAGAATGTCAAAATCAGCCTGTTTGAAGGGCGGCGCTACTTTGTTTTTTACAACCTTGACGCGGGTTTCGCTGCCGATCGTCTCGTCGCCTTTTTTGATGGCACCGGTGCGTCTTATTTCGAGCCGGACGGATGCGTAGAATTTGAGCGCGTTACCGCCGGTTGTTGTTTCCGGGTTGCCGAAAACAACGCCGATTTTCATGCGGATCTGGTTGATAAAGACCACCATGCTGTTACTGCGTTTGATATTGGCGGTCAGCTTTCTCAGCGCCTGCGACATGAGGCGGGCCTGCAACCCCATTTGCGGGTCTCCCATTTCACCTTCGATCTCGGCACGGGGTGTCAGTGCGGCGACGGAGTCGATCACCACGATATCGATTGAACCGGAGCGCACCAGCATGTCAGCGATTTCGAGCGCCTGCTCGCCATTGTCCGGTTGCGAAATTAAAAGCTCCTGCACGTTCACACCGATTTTCTGGGCATATTGGGGATCCAGCGCGTGTTCAGCGTCGATAAAAGCCGCAGTCCCGCCAAGTTTTTGCATTTCGGCGATCACTTGTAGCGTGAGTGTGGTTTTGCCGGAGGATTCCGGGCCATAGATTTCAACGACACGGCCACGCGGTAATCCGCCGACGCCTAATGCGATATCGAGACTGAGCGAACCGGTTGAGACAACTTGTATGTCATTGGCGACATCGTTAGCGCCCAGACGCATGATTGACCCTTTGCCAAACTGTTTCTCAATTTGGGCCAGTGCATTGGCCAGTGCTTTGCTTCTGTTTTCGTCCATGGTTTTTCCTGTTAAATGTCAGTAAATTATCGCATATGCATGAATGTCTCTGTAAGACGGGCTGTTCAGCAAACTCATTTTTTCGTGCTTAAAAAATCGGTAGAAATAAAAAAACAATACTCGAGTATCTTGCCAGCCTGCGATATAATCGCGGTTTTATCGTCACGGCCGTGAAGCTTTTCTGCTTCGATGATTACGCAGTCAGCGGTTTGACATGAGCTATTAAAAATTTCGTCAAGTAAAAAAGTAAAGTGAAAAAAACTATCCGTGTCATATTATTAGGTGGCCCCGGTGCAGGAAAAGGCACACAGGCTAATTATATCAAGGAACATTTTGGTATTCCGCAAATTTCAACGGGTGATATGCTCCGCAGTGCTGTCAAGGCTGGCACCGAATTAGGTTTGATGGCAAAGGAAATCATGGATTCCGGTGGGCTTGTTTCTGATGATATTATCATCAATCTGGTCAAGGAACGTATTGTCGAGCCGGATTGTGTAAGAGGTTTTTTGTTTGACGGTTTTCCACGCACGATTCCACAGGCCGATGCCATGAAAGCAGCGGATGTCCATATCGACTATATCGTTGAAATTGATGTGGATGACGACGTTATCATTCGGCGTATGTCGGGACGCAGAATTCACCCCGCTTCAGGGCGTACTTACCATGTGGACTTTAATCCCCCTAAAGTTGAAGGTATTGATGATATTACCGGGGAGTCGCTGATACAGCGTGACGACGACAAAGTCGAGACAGTCAAAAAAAGGCTTGCAGT
>CAZTCY010000106.1:0-8403 GCA_964612715.1 uncultured Nitrosomonas sp.
CACGAACACGAGCCCGGCCTGTTGCGTGCCGATCGCACGCTTGAGAATCGACATAGGGAGGGACATAGCTTTACACAGATGGGGGGGACGGGCTACGGGGCTGCACGGCTGCGGGCCGCTCGGCGGCAGGCGGGAAGAAGGCTGGGAGGCGACAGGCTGGGAGGAGGCCGGAAGGCACGGCTACGAGGCGACAAGGCTGCAAGGCGACGGGGCGACGGGGCGACGAGGCGGCGAGGCGGCGGGGACGCGCCGGGCGACCGTAGGGGCGGACCTCGTGTCCGCCCAGGGCGGTCGGCGACGGGGGCGGTTCGGCGGGCATCCCCCCGCGTCGTGTAGGGGCGACGCCTGCGTCGCCCCTACGCTGACGAACGTCAACGCACGTGCTGCGCCGGGACTACTCCGCCCGCAGCGCCGTGACGGGATCGACGCGTGAGGCGCGGAGAGACGGCACGGCCGCGGCGCCGACGAGGCATCACCGTGACGAGTTCCGATTTGCCGGGTCGGTGCGGACCATGCTATGTAGATCCGCACACATGAGCACTCTCTCCTACACCGGGCTCTTCGTCCTGCAGGCGGTCGCGCAGGGCTACTGCTTCGGCTTCGACATCATGGACGCCACGGGGTTGCCGAGCGGCACGGTCTACCCGGCTCTCCGGCGGCTCGAAGCGTTGAACTTCGTCGAGTCCTCGTGGGAAGACGACGACCGTGCGAAACGCGAGAACCGGCCGCGGCGCCGCAACTATCGACTCACGACGACCGGCCGCGCGCAGCTCCGCGACGCCGACAGTCGCTTCCGTGCCGTGTCGAAGTTGTTTCCCACGAAGGGACAGGCGTGAGTCACCGACTGGCGCGTCTCGTCGTTCGTGTCTCGGCACGGTTCGTCCACGTCACGTGGCGCACCCGCTGGCGTGAGGAGTGGCTGGCCGAGATCGATGCGTTGCCGGACGGACGAAGCAGCCTCGCGTACGCCGCCGGCGCGCCGTGGGATGCGGTGTCGTCGCACTGGACGACGAAGGCAGGCGGCGCTGAGATTCTTGCCGATCTCGTCAGAGACGTGCGATACGCGACACGACACCTCCGGCGATCTCCAGGGTTCGTGGTGTCGGCACTTCTGTGCCTTGCGATTGGCATCGGCGCCACGACAACCGTCTACAGTGTGGCGGCCGCCATTCTGCTTCGGCCACTGCCCTTCCCTGACTCTGACCGTCTGGTTCGCATTGTCGAAAACGTTGCGTCGCCGAACGATCTCCGCGGCCGCACTGTCGTTCAACGCGGCATCACCTACCAGGAATTCCTCGAATGGCGCGCCGAAGCGAAAACGCTTGTCGACGCGACCGCGGTCATGCCCTCCCGGCGGACGGTGCAAACCCGTCAGGGGGTGGCCCGCTTGTGGGGCATTGGCGTCTCGGGTGACGCGTTTGCTCTCATCGGCGGCAGCGCGATGTTGGGGCGCACGCTCAACATCACGGATGCGGACAATCCCGGCGTGATTGTCCTCGGCTTCGAGACATGGCGCCGGCATTTCAACAGTGACGCGTCGATCATCGGCGCCTCCGTCCAGGGGCCAACCCTTCCCGGACAGGCTGCCGCTGCACCGCTCATCGTCGTGGGCGTAATGCCGCCTGACTTCGAGTTTCCCGCCACTCAATTGACGCGCGAAGATGGTGGCAGCGACGACTTCATCACGCCGGTTTCGAACGCGCCAGCGCAAAGGTCAATGAGCGTGACGATGCTGGCCCGGCTTGCGCCCGGAACAGCCCTCGCCGCGGCACGGGATGAAGCGAGCGCCCTTGGCGGGAGCATCCGCGGTCCAGTTCCCGCGAACGCGCCCACACTTCCAGTTGCGCGTTTCGAGGTGCAGTCGCTCAAGGAACTCATCGTCGGGCCGCAGCGGCCGGCGCTTCAGGCGCTGCTCGGCTCGGTGGTGATCATGTTGCTGATCGTGTGCGGCAACCTCTCGAACCTGCTGTTGGCGCGCGGAACTGCCAGGCGGCGCGAGATCGCGGTACAGCGCGCGCTCGGAGCGAGTCGTGGACGCCTCGTGCGTCAAATGATGACTGAATCCGCGCTGCTGGCGCTCGTCGGCGGCGCGGCCGGTGCCTGTGTCGCCGCTGCCGGCGTCAAGCTGGTCAAGGCATTCGCCAGCGTCAACGCACCAGGCGTCTTCCGCCTCAACCTTGGCTCTACGATTCTCCCCCGCGTTCAGGAAATCGACGTCGATCCGGGCATACTCGGCATTGCCCTCGGCGTGGCCGCGCTCACGAGCATTCTCTTCGGGACGTGGCCGGCACTTCGATTGTCCCGGGCCGACGACATGAGTCGCGAGCAATCGCGCGGAATGAGTGCCGGAACGAGCGAGTCAACGACCCAGAGCCTGCTGGTCGTCGCACAAGTTGCCATGGCAACCACATTGCTCGTGGGCGCCGGGCTGCTGGCGCACAGCTTTCTCAAAGCCTCGACGGTGAACAACGGCTACGAGGCATCGAATGTTGTCGCGCTGAATCTCCTCATCCCGTTCCCCTACCCGGTCGCGCACAAGGTCGAAACCATCGAGTCGCTGCTGACGCGATTCCGCATGAGCCCGGACATACAGGCGGCAGGCTTCTCGCGTCATGGGCTGTTCATCGGCGAGCAACTGACGATCGGCACATTCGTGCCACCAGCCGCCACGCCGGAGCAATTCAGCAACGTCAGGACCCGTCTCCGATCGGTGAGCGGTGGCTGGCTCACGGCCATGGGCGTGCCGATGCTCGACGGCCGTGAATTCGAAGAACGCGACGCTCCCGCGGGGCCACCGGTCGTCGTCCTCAATCGATCCGCCGCCCGCCAGTACTTCGGCGACGCGAGGCCCGTTGGCCAGACGCTCGACTGGCACTTCGAAGGTTTCGGCAGCACGCAAGTGACGGTACTCGGAGTCGTGGAAGACCTGCGCCAACTCTCGCCCCTGGATGACGTGTACGCGGAGGTGTTTGTCGAATATCGACAATTCCTCTCGCTTCTCGACCGCTGGGAGCGATCACCGCTGTACCAGAACGAATGGGCGCTGGGTGTGTTTTCGTTCGCCGTCAAGACTCGAGATGATGCCATCGCCGCGATTCCATCGATTCGCCAGGCCGTGAATGCGGTCGATCCGAACGTTGCCGTCGATTCAATCGTGCCCACGGATCAGTTGATGAGCAGCGCTCTCGCTCGTCAGCGCTTCTACGCGACGTTTCTTACGTTGTTCGCGAGCATTTCGGCCTTGCTTGCGGCCATTGGCGTGTATGGCATGCTGGCCTGCTCCGTGTCTCAGCGCACGCGGGAATTCGGGATCCGGATAGCGCTGGGGTCCCCGACGCCGCAACTCCTGGGGCGCGTGCTCTGTCGCGGGCTGATCCTCACGAGCACGGGAATCGCCGTGGGCCTGGTGGCCGCGGCCGCGGCGACGCGTATTCTTCAGGGCGTGCTATTCGGGGTGACACCTCTTGACCCCGCGACGTTCGTCGCGGTCGCGGTGTTCTTCGGTTTCGTCACAACGGTGGCGGTATACGTTCCAGCGCGACGGGCGATGAGGGTCGATCCGATCGTGGCGCTGAGAAGTGAGTGAGGAGCGGCTCGCCGCGGACGGCGCAGGGAGCAGGCTACTCGAGTGAGAACGGCCGTCGTGTGGCCGGCGTTGGCGGCCGGCGCGCCACGGCGTCGGCCGGCAGAATGGCGTCGATCTCCTCGTGACTGAGCTCGAGCCACCCGGGCACCTGCCGGCGCAACTCGCGCAGCACGCGCACATCCTCGTCTGTGGTCGGCAGATCGCGGTCGAGATCGACGAGCGCGCGATCAGAGAAACCGTTTGAGCTCATGCCACCGCTCCGTGAGTCCGTGCGGAGTCACTCCACGCGCGGCGCGCGCGGACTCATCCCGTTCTGGTGCAGCACGACGGCCGTGGCGCGGCCGTCGGGATCGACCTCGAAGACGAGCTGGGCATCGACGACCTTGAAGAAGAACTCGCGCTCGGCCGACGCGAAGATCTCGAACGCCGGTTGTCCGGTCAGCTGCGCGAAGGCGCGGGCGTCCTGCCGCGTGATCGTGATGACCGCGCCGGGCGCCAGCTGATATCGGCCGACGTAACGTTCGATCACCGTGGGCTCGAGCGCGAGCTCCGCCCGCGCCACCGGCGCCACCGCCTCGCCCTCCACACGTGGCGCGCGCATGTCCTTGCCGTTCTGGTGCAGCGTGACCGCCGTCGCCGGACCGTCGACGCCCACCTCGAACGTGAGCTGCGCATCGACGACCTTGAGAAAGAATCGCGTTTCGCTCTCGGGAAACACCTCGAACGCCGGCTGGCCGGTCAACTGCGTGAAGAAGCGGTCGCCCTCGCGCGTCATCGTGACGACCGCACCGGGCGCAAGCTGGTAACGTCCGACATACCGGTCGAAGATGTCGGGATCGACGGTCGTGGCCTGACGCGTAGCCGGCGATCGCAGCAGCGGTGAGTCGGCCGCGATCAGCGGACTCCTCGCGTCGAGCAGGTGAAATCCGATGTCGTCGACACCGGCCGGCGTCATCGCATTCGCCAGCACGACCACCCCTGTGCGCGTCTCGGGATTGTAGCCAAGGAACGATCGGTAGCCGCCCGTACCGCCGTTGTGCCAGATCAGGTCGGGTCCGAGGGCCTTGAGCACCATCCAGCCGAGACCGATGTCCATCGCCGGCCCTCCCATCGGATGGCGATCGGCCGTCAGTGCCGCCATCGCTGGCGCGAGCGCCGATGGCGTCTGGCCCAGCACCGCCGACAGAAACGTGAGCATGTCATTCGCGGTCGAGCGCAACGCGCCGGCTCCCGCGAGCGTCGACAGCGCCCAGTTCGACACGGGCTCGAGCGCCGCGTTGTGCCCGACGGCGAGGCGCGCTCGCGCTGCCGTCGACAGCGTGATGGACGTGCTCGTCATGCCGAGCGGCTCGAGGACGCGGGTTCGCACGAGCGTTTCATAGTCCACGCCGGCACGCCGAGCCAGCGCGTGGCCGAGCAGGCCCGCCCCCAGGTTCGAGTACTCGAACTGCGCGCCGATGTCACGTGGCAGCGTGTAACTCGACAGGAACGCGTACATCTGCTCGACCGTGTAGTCGGCGTAAGGATCGGCCGGGTCTTTTGGACTCAAGTTCTCGGGCTGACGCGGCAGACCGGACGTGTGATTCGCGAGGTCCTTCAGCGTGATCGCGCGCCCGTTGCGCTCCGGCATCGTGACCGCCGCCGGGAGATACTTCGCGACGGGATCGGCCAGCGATACCTCCCCACGCTGCACCGCGTCGGCAAGCACCAGCGCCGTGAAGACCTTGGTGATCGATCCGATTTCGAACAGCGTGTCGCCGTCGAGTGCGCGATCGTCGTTGTTCGCGAGCTGACCGTGCGCGATCACGCGTCGTCCGGCCGGTTCGACGACACCCACGACGATGCCGACCGACTGACGATGGGTGTCGACTCGATCGGTGACGATCCGGCGGATATCCGCATCCGAACGCGCAGCCGATTCGGGCGTCGTCTGCGCAGCCAGAGACGTCGTCGCAACGAACGCGACCGCGATTGCGGCACAGACCGGAGTCCGGACGGACCGTCCACTCATGACTGCTCCTTCACAGTGTCGAGCGCGTCGATGCGCTGGCGCAGCGAGCGAGCGGCGCGCGAGAACATCACGCGATCGAAGAAAACGCTCACTGCAGCAAACCCGAGCAAGACACCCGCGACGGCAACCAACGGCTGCGCCGAGGTCAGCGCAATTCCACCGAACGACACCAGCGGGCCGGCAGCAAGCGGCAGGCCGTACCACCGCCACATGGTTCGAAGGCTGTGATGCTGGTGCTCGAGGCGCGTCCGGTACTGCTCGACCGTGTCGGCGAACGCCATGTCAGCCGGAACCGCGGGCAGTCTCCAGCGCGGCCACATCCGCGTGGCGACGAACAGCCCGCCGACGGCACCGACCGCGAATCCGATTCTGACAAGCAGCGGAGCATCGGCGGCGGACAACGCAATCGCCGCGAACGACGTGACGACGAACGCGACCGTGGCCAGCTCGATGCCGATGGCGCGCCTGGTCCCCTGCTCGTACAGCCGGACTTCGTGTCGCAGGTCGTCAATCGAAAGCGCCGTGCCGTACGCCGCGCGAGATGGGTACACGCCCCCCGTCGGATTCTGCACGCGGACGAGGTAGAGAACCGTGAGCACGACGGCGGATCGCACAACGCCACCCTGCGCGATCAGCCATTCAGGGTGCGCGAACGCGAGGACACCCTGCGTGGCCGCGACGCATCCCACGACGGCAGCCATGTCGACAAGGCCCCGTTGCCACACACGGCTCACATCCGGACGGCGATAGGCATCGCGCAGGACCAGACCGATGAGCACCGCCATCGTCGGGATGCCGCCGCGCGTCCAGCCGAACGCCTCGCCAGGCCCGGGTCCGAAGGCCATCATGAACATGAACGCGGGAAGTGCCAGCCACCCCAGACTTGTCGTCCGCCGGATCTGACTGACGACGACGAACGGGACCGTGCGGATCGCATCGACGACGTACTGACGTGGCGACACATATCGCTCAGCGAGATCGCCGAGCACGTGCTCCCGTGCCACCGGCGGCACGAGCAGCCGGACGACGGTTTCAATCAGGACTGGCGGACGGGTTTCCATCGTCGACCTGGCTGCCATGCGTTCGCTCCCCACATGCGCTCGAGGTCGTCGCACACGCGTTTGGCGCTGAGCGCGGCCTCGTGCAGTGCACGTTCACCGGAAGACTCGAGCTGATAGAGGCGCTTGGATCGGCCGCCGCGCTCGGGTGTCGGATCCGACAGATGCGAGCGGATCAGGCCCTTGTCCTCGAGGCGATCCAGCGTGGCGTAGACGGCGCCGAGTGAAACCGAACGGGGCTGCACGAACTCTTCGACCTTGGCATGAATCGTCACGCCGTACGCGGTGTCACCCAGCGAGAGCACCGCCGTCAGGACGAACTGTTCGAACTGACCGATCGATCCCGCACCCGGCATTTGTCTTACATGGTATGGATAACTAGTGCGCGTGTCAAACGCTGCCGCGCGTCCTCACAGGCGCAGGCGTTGCCGTGGGCCGGCGCCAGCCGCCATTCGATCGACGGCATCGTTGAGGCGGGGCGCGCTGGCGTAAAATGAACCGGGACACCTCATGACGTCGAGCATTCTCCAGGACGCGACGGCGGGCCGGGCCATCATTCAGCCCTGGACGGTCGATCTCTATCACCACGCAATCGCGCAGGGATGGCTGGAGGAAAACACCGCCTTCGAATTGCTGGACGGGTTCATCGTCCGGAAGGATCGCGCGAGTACGGGGGAGGATCTGATGACCATCGGCGATCGTCATCGCCTCGCCGTCCAGCGGCTGGTGAAACTGGCGCCGCTCTTCGAACCGCTCGGCTGCACGCTCCAGGTGCAGCAGCCGATTCAGTTACCACCGACGAGCGAGCCAGAGCCCGACGGCTCGGTGATTCGCGGCACCGACGACGACTACCGGGACGCGCCCCCGGGGGCCGCGGATGTCACGTGCGTCATCGAGGTATCTGACAGCTCGCGCGATCGCGACCTCGGACTGAAGTTGCGGCTGTACGCGCGCGCCGGCATCGCACAGTACGTCGTCGTCGATCTCGTACACGACGTGGTGCTCGATCACCGCGAGCCGCACGGTGACGTCTACGGTGATGTCGTGACCCTTCGCGCAGGAGAGGTCGTGTCGCTGCACGCCGGCGCCCAGACCCTGTCCATTCCTGTGGATCGGCTCCTGCCCTGACGCAGACGGTCGCGAGGCGGCGGTCGACTTGCGCGCATCACCTGCCAGCGGATCGACGGCTCCGAGTCGAGCAGCCAGTCGATGACCGTGTTGTCGGACGCCATCGTCAGAGCAGGACGTGTTGGAATCCGCTCACGGCTGCAGGAAGTTCTTGCGCCATGTCCCGCCGATCAGCGTATAGGCGGTCCGCACGTGCAGACGGCTCTTCCTGAATTCCAGGAACTCGACATACTCAGGTCGTAGCCGGAATCCACCCCAGTTGCCCGGACGCGCAATCGTCTGTCCCTCGTGCGCGGCGACGGCTCTGCGGTACGTCTCGCCCAGCAGGTCGGGCTCCGCCAGCGGCCGGCTCTGCGCGAACGTCGTCGTCACGACCTGCGCATCGCGGGAACGGGTCTCCCAGTGCCGATCGGCTTCCTGCGACGAGAGACGCTCGCAGCGCCCTTTGATCCGTATCTGCGTGGCGACATGCTCCCACCACATCGTCATGCCGGCCTTGGGGCTGCGCTCGATGTCGAGCGCCTTGGGAGAGTCCAGGTGCGTGCAGAAGACAAAACCGTCTTCACCGGCATCCTTCAAGTCGACGAACCGGGAACTGGGATAGCCGTCCGCATCGACCG
>CAZTCY010000107.1:0-8400 GCA_964612715.1 uncultured Nitrosomonas sp.
GCAATCATATTCTGACTGCTCATGCATTCGATGCCGCAGGTAATCACGGCGTTTCTGCTAATATAACAATGGTAGTCAGTAATCAGAAGTAGAACGCACCACTATAATTACTCACCACCGATCTAATCTAGCGCACTTTTTAGAAATTCAAGATAGCCTTTACTGTGCTGTTCGTTTACAAAACTAAATGGGTTATGGTTTTTATCCCTTTTATATTTTGAAAAATCATATAGGGTTTCATGTGCATTTTTTGTCAAAGATTCTTTAAACCGCTTCCTGTAATATGCACTACAACCATCACATCGATCATCGTTTATCCTTAGCTGATGCTGACTGTTAACATATACCAGCTGACCGGCCGGAACAAAGTTGATATTATTATTTTTGATCGCATCGAGAGACAACCCGATCTTCTCCAGAAAGCGGTTGGTTGGACCTGCAAGTATTCCAGTTTTACTTTCTAATTCTAATAAATACTCATGCGTAACCTTCCCCAAAGGAACATGGGGAACGATGTCATGCTGATACTCAAAGCGCCAAATGCCATCAAGTTTGGGTTTATTATAATTGACGCCATCTGCTGTAAAGAACCTTGCCGCCTCAAAAATATAGGTTACAACCGGACCTTTGAAATCATCATAATCAGCAGTAGCGCCTGTCGCCAATGCCCCACCTTTGCTATGCCCGGTAAGATATAAAGTTTTTCCTTCAGGATTCCGGACGAGAGATTCCCAAATATCGCTTTTCTTGATTTTCTCTGTTAAGGATTGCAGGGAATGATTAAACCCTTCGTGCCTTCCTTCTTGATATATTTCATTCAATTCCAGTTTGAAAGAGTTGGCTAAAAAGGTCTTTATATTAACTAACCTGGCATTGTTCTTCCAATCTTCAAGTGTCTTCTCGGTTCCCCGGAAAGCGATGATGACATCATTACCAATTTTGACTAGAAGGGCAGCGTTTATTAATATGTCATCAGCGCGCCTACTTGATGCTTCAAAGATTTCTATTGCGTCATCATGCAGGTCTTTAAAAACAGCTAAAACCTCTTTTCCTTTTTTTCCGGAACCGGAAATATGCTTTTCAAAGCATCGCTTAACTGAATTCTTATTTTGTATTTCATAAGCACAATTCGATGCTACTGCCAGTCTATATGCAATCTCTTCATTCCAATCGGCATACCCTGGATTGGACGACAAGATGCAAGATGCGAAAATAACAGCAAACAAACCATATCTTGAATCCACAACCTCCCTCCTTCTTATATAAAATCAAAGTCATAGCCTTGAGAAACATTGTCAGCAATTCATTTATGCTTTTATTTTGCATGTCTACCATATATTCAGTCAGGAAGCAAAAAAACTGTAATGGTGGCCTACTTGATTGTCTTACAGCCAAAAAACTATTATATTTTCGGGGAAATTACATTAAGCATTAAATAACACTTTGATTCAACGAGAGGAAGACTCATGCGAAAGACATACCACGGAAGTTGTCATTGCGGCGCAGTTAAATTCGAAGCTGATCTGGACCTCAATGAAAGCACATACCGATGCAATTGTTCTATATGCCGTAGAACACGATTCTGGCCAACAGTGGCACACGAAGGCGACTTTCGTTTAATTGCCGGCCAATCAGACCTTACGAAATACCTGTTCAACAACAATAAGAACGAACACTATTTCTGCAGCCACTGCGGGGTGCGTGCTTTCGGTATAGGCACCGACACTCCCATCGGAAAGATGTACGGGATCAATCTAGGTTGCCTTGCCGGTATAACCGATGAAGAACTGTCACGTCTAAAGATCACCTACGTTGATGGACTTCACGATAAGTGGCAAAGTGCGCCTGAATTTTTCAGTCATCTGTGAGAAAGGGTGCAATACAATCTCATATTACATTGAGTTTCACGTAGCTTGTGACATACTCCCCTCGCAAAAGCGAGAGTGTGTCTACTCGTGAGCAATCGGTTTGTCGGTAAAAAGATAATCTTTTAACTCTTTATCGAAGGCTGGGTCTTTTCGGCGTATCCATTCAAGAATCATTGCTGCATGTTCTTTTTCTTCATCCCGGTTATGCGCCAGGATTGCCTTTAATGCTTTGTCTTTGCAGGCATCAACTCTTTGGTTATACCAATCCACTGCTTCCAATTCTTCCATCAGCGAGCTGATTGCTCTGTGCATATCCCTTGTTTCATCTGTGAGTTCTGCGATTGGTTCGTGGTAACCTTCGTTTGACATGTTTTTGATCCTGTTATTGAGTGATATTTCCTGTCATTAGGACTTAAATTTTAATTTTACTGGAAATCACGGGCATTATTTTTTCGACACAAAAATTTACGGTGCCAGTGGTCACTATGTGGATTGGCCGTTTCCATGACAATAGATGCGATGACAGCTATTGATAGAAATGATGGCATTATCGGACGGCTCAGATTTAAAGTAACCAAGTACTAAAATTGCGCCCTTCAGTGAGACCTTGAACAGGTTCTCAGGAACGCATCAGGCGGGAATTATTATTCCTGTCCGGCTCTCTTTCCTATTCAAGACAATCACGGTTATTGTTCCTGAGGCAGCGTCTCGCATAATACGCAAAACCAACTGCGCTGCGCTGCGAGCGGAGTATCCAGTCATGCGCTTCGCGTCCCAGTTCCGGTTTGATCGGTTTGATCGCACCGGCAGAAAGCGCGATGAGCTGCATCCGGGCCACGCGCTCAAATGCGATCGCCAACAGGCAGGATTCCTCAATACTGGCACAGGCTACGAGCAGACCGTGATGTGCCAAAAACAGCGCGCGTTTTGACCCGATAGCCTGCGCAATCAACTCGCCCTCTTCATTACCAACGGGCACGCCGGGCCATTCCGACAAGAAAGCAACATCATCGTAAAGCACGCAGTTATCCATATGCGAAATTTCCAGCGGTATTTCCAGCATGCTCAGCGCCGCCGTATGAACGGCATGCGTATGGATGATGCACTGCACATCCGGACGCGCCCGGTACAGCCACGAATGAAAGCGGTTAGCGGGATTGGCCATGCCCTCGCCTTCGAGCACTTCCAGATCTTCATTGACCAACAACAGGTTACCCGCGCGGATTTCATCAAACCCCAATCCCAGACGCTGAGTCAGATAGGTGCCCGGTTTTTCGCCGCGCGCGGTGATCTGGCCAGCCAGTCCCGAATCATGGCCGTTGTCAAACAAAATGCGGCAGGTCAGCGCCAGTTTCTGTGCCTGTGTATAGTGCGCACCCTGCAAAACCGCATCCATCTGATTGAAAGATTGTCTGACCAGCTCATTTTTATCCAGATCAAAAGTTTTTCCGCTCATGGCTTTTCCATTGTATGCATTTATTTACCAGGGAATGATTTGCCCGTCGTAGGCAAAGAATTTGCCACTATCGGTATGAATCAGATCAGCAATGACCTGGCGCATGCCGGTGACGCTCTTTTCGGCGGAGATCAATGCGTTCGGGCCGCCCATTTCTGTCCGCACCCAGCCAGGATGCAGCAATGCCACGATCACACCTTTGGATTCCAGATCGATCGACAGGCTTTTCATGACAATGTTAACCGCAGATTTACTGGAACGGTAAACATAACTTCCGCCACTGGTGTTGTCGGAAACGCTGCCCATTTTACTGCTAATCGTTACAATCTTCTTCGTATCACTTCTGGCAATCTGGTGATAAAAAGCATCCGCCATTTTGAGTGGCGCCATTGCATTCACTTCAAAGGCATAAGCCCATGCATCGTAGTCGATCTGATGAAAACTGCCACCGTGACTGGCCGGATAGACACCTGCATTATTGACCAACACGTCAATTTTTTCCGCTGACAATTCATGTGACAGCTGCTCAATCCGCGCATGATCCGCAACATCAAGCGCATGCACCTGAACATGGTCCTGAAACTGTATAGCAAGTTGATTCAATGCATCAGAATCCGATGGATTTCGCGCACAGGCCAGAACACGCCAGCCGTCCCCGGCATACTGCCGTGCAAATTCAAGTCCTATACCGCGGTTTGCGCCGGTAATCAAAACGGTTTTCATTCGATTTTAAGATTCCTATACTTTTGCTGTTTATCCAATAGTCTGCTGACTGCCCAGACTGTCCAATCACCCGCTTCACTTATTTGTTCATTCTATCAATCAACGCATTAAATTGAAAATCCGGATAGCGCCGGCAGCCATGAAAACGTATGATTTTTTGCCTGAAGCCTTGTCTAACATACTGTCGCTAAGGTATAGTTCGCACTCAGCCGAACATGTTCAAGCAGGAGAGCGCGCTTCGAGTTATTAGCCAATAATTCAAGCGCCGCCGAAGGCGTAACCCCCCGGAATCGCTCAGGCAAGGTCGGAAAACTATCGTTATTCCCTGAAAACCGCTTGAAACAGGCAATCTGGAGAGTGCTTAGCAATTCGCCATTAATTAATGGCAGTTTTTGCTGAGCCACCGAAGGGGCACGCGGATATCCCGTAAATCTCTCAGGTAGAAGGACAGAGGGGTAAAGTCATTCTAAATGTTTTACAATGACTTATTTTTTTATTATCGGGAGAAAATCCGTGCTGAAAAAAACACCTCTGAACGAAACGCACCGTCAAATGAATGCCAAAATGGTGGATTTTGGCGGCTGGGACATGCCCCTCCATTATGGCTCGCAGCTTGAAGAACACCACAAAGTCCGTCAGGACGCCGGAATGTTCGATGTATCGCACATGTTGCCTGTAGACATCAAAGGTGACGGTGCACGCGACTTTCTGCGCACACTGGTCGCCAACAATGTCGACAAAATAACCATACCCGGCAAGGCCTTGTATACCTGCATGCTGACACCGCAGGGCGGTATCATCGATGATCTGATCGTCTACTTTCTGACGGAATCATGGTTTCGTATTGTCGTCAACGCCGGTACCGCCGACAAAGATGTCGCCTGGATACTTAAACAGCGCGATGCACTCGCCCCCGGCCTGGAAATCACACCGCGCCGCGACTTGGCGATGATCGCCGTGCAAGGCCCGAACGCGCGCGCAAAAGTATGGCAGGTCATTCCCGGTTCGCAGGCGGTCACTGAAGATCTGAAAATATTTCAATCCACAACCTTTAATCACTTTTTCATCGCGCGTACCGGCTACACCGGCGAAGATGGCTTTGAAATTATTCTGCCTGCGGAAAAGGCGCCCGAATTCTGGACAGCGTTACATGCGGCAGGTGTCGCACCTGCAGGGCTCGGCGCACGCGATACGTTACGCCTTGAAGCCGGCATGAATCTGTACGGTCAGGATATGGATGAATCGACATCGCCCCTGGAATCCGGTCTTAGCTGGACTGTCGATCTGAAAAGCGAACGTGATTTCATCGGTAAACAGGCACTGCTGGATTCGAACCCAACACAACAACTGGCCGGACTGGTACTGCTCGACCGCGGCGTGCTCAGAAGCCATCAAAAGGTTATTGGCCAGACCAATGGACAGGCATTTGAGGGCGAAATCACCAGTGGAGGATTCTCGCCGACCATCAATCAATCTATTGCCCTGGCACGCATCGCCGTCGGCGTATCGCCTGACGATGAAGTGCACGTACTGGTCAGGGATAAGCAATTACGCGCCAAAGTGGTAAAATACCCCTTCGTACGGAACGGAAAAGTTCTGGTTTAACCGTGCATCATCAATCTCAACATATATCAAAATTAATTCTGGAGTAAAAAATGGGCATTCCATCAGATTTGAAATACACCCGCTCACATGAATGGGTTAAGGCTGAAACAGACGGTACAGTAACCGTAGGCATTACCGATCACGCACAGGAACTGCTTGGTGACATGGTATTCATTGAACTACCCAAAGTAGGCGATTCCTTTTCGCAAAAACAGGAATGCGCCGTTGCCGAATCCGTCAAGGCTGCGGCAGATGTTTATGCACCCATCTCCGGCGAAGTCATTGAAGTCAATTCAGCGCTGGCTGACAATCCTGAAAAAATCAACCAGGATGCCTTTGGTTCATGGCTGTTCAAATTAAAACCCGGCAACCCAGCCGAACTGGATGGACTGCTGGACGCGGCCGGTTATCAGGAAGTGCTTGACAGCGAAGATCACTAAATCGGCTACTACCGGCAACCCACCGTGATTAATCGCATCTTTTTTATCAATTATATGGACTTAGTGTAATTCACCATGCCGTTTATCCCACACACAGAAGAAGATATTGCTGAAATGCTCGCCAGCATCGGCGCTGATTCGATTGAAGCGCTGTTTGATGAAATCCCCGCCGACCTGAAAAGCGGCAATTTACAAGAAGTTCCACCCGGGTTAAGCGAAATGGAAATTACCCGGTTGATGATGGAACGCGCCAGTCAGGATGGTTTCTATCAGAACTTCATCGGCGCGGGCGCTTACGAGCATCATATTCCGGCCGCCGTCTGGCAAATCACCACGCGCGGCGAGTTCTACTCCTCCTATACGCCATATCAGGCTGAAGCCAGCCAGGGAACCTTACAGTTACTGTATGAATACCAGACCATGATGGCCTCGCTGACCGGCATGGATGTTTCCAACGCCAGTATGTACGATGGCGCAACCGCGTTAGCGGAAGCCGCACTGATGGCGGTCAGGTCGCACAAATCTTCCCGACGCATACTGATTCCGGAAACCGTGCATCCGGTTTATCGCAAGGTGGCTCGCGCCATTGTCAGCAACCAGAAAATTGAAATTGTTGAAGTTCCGTTTGACAAGGCATCCGGACAGGTTCAACTGGAATCGCTGGAAGCCTATGGCACCGAAGATATCGCTGCACTGGTTATTCCACAGCCTAACTTCTTCGGCGTGCTGGAGCAGGTCGATGCATTGACCGACTGGGCGCACAGCAAAAATGCATTCGCCATTGGCGTAGTCAATCCTACTACGCTGGCATTGCTGAAACCACCGGGCGAATGGGGTGAAACAGGTGCCGATATCGCTGTCGGCGAAGGTCAGCCCTTAGGCATTCCGTTATCCAGCGGCGGCCCTTATTTCGGCTTCATGGCCTGCAAAAACAGCCTGATCCGCCAGATTCCTGGCCGCATCATCGGGCGCACGAATGATCTGGATGGCAAACAGGGTTTTGTGTTGACACTGCAAGCACGTGAACAGCATATCCGCCGCTCAAAAGCCACATCCAATATCTGCACCAACCAGGGGTTGATGGTGACGGCGGCGACGATTTACATGTCTTTACTGGGTCCCGAGGGACTGCGCCGGGTTGCGGCACAATCCCATGCAAACACGTCCAGCCTGATTAAGAAACTGACCGCGATACCGGGCGTGGAACAGGTATTCAGCAGTCCGTTTTTCCATGAAGCCGCACTCAGGCTGCCCTCATCCGCAGCCAATGCGCTCGCGAAGCTCAAGCAAAACGGCATACTGGGCGGCTTCAACCTGCAAACACATTATCCCGGACTGGAAAACACCCTGTTGATCTGCGCGACAGAAACGAAAACCGAAGCCGACATCGATCATTATGTCAGTCAGTTTCAGCAGGCACTGAGTTAAGCTGATCGAATAAATTTTAAATACTCTTCTATAAATCAAGGAAATCATTATGGTTACGCATTTAGGCAATCCAATCCGCATTGAAGGCCAGTTTCCCAAAGTCGGTCAAAAAGCACCGGCTTTCTCACTGGTCAATCGTGATTTGAAAGATGTCACGCTGGCAGATTTCGCCGGCAAGAAAAAAGTATTGAATATCGTCCCAAGCCTCGACACACCGGTCTGTGCGCTTTCTACGCGTAAATTCAATCAGCAGGCCAGCAACATGGACAATACCGCCGTGCTGATTATCGCCGCGGATCTGCCCTTTGCGATGAGCCGCTTCTGCGATACGGAAAGTCTGGACAAAGTCGTCACACTGTCCACCATGCGCGGCGCAAACTTCATGAAGGACTATGGCGTATTGATTGCTGAAGGCCCGTTTGCCGGCATTACCACACGCGCTGTTATTGTGCTGGACGAATCAGACACGATTGTACATGCCGAACTGGTAGCGGAAATTGCCGATGAGCCGAATTATGACGCGGCACTGGCGGCACTGAAATAATCTCTGACAGACCCTGTATAAGCATCACATCCTGAATAACTATCCAATCAAACGATAACGCTCCGATCATGCTGATATTCGAACACGCGCGCCCTGGGCGTCGCAATTATTCCCAGGCACCGAAAACTTCCGCCAGTACCGATGACATTCCGGATCATCTGCTGCGAAAAAAACAACCTTTACTGCCGGAAGTTTCCGAAATGGATACCGTGCGCCATTACACACGGCTGTCACAGAAGAACTTCTCCATTGATACTGAATTCTACCCGCTGGGTTCCTGTACGATGAAATATAACCCGCGTGCGTGCAATGCACTGGCCATGCTGCCGCAGTATC
>CAZTCY010000108.1:0-8391 GCA_964612715.1 uncultured Nitrosomonas sp.
TGTTATTGATCGTCGTCGGTTTTCCATAAAGACCATAATTAGCCGGAAATGGCGGCTTAAAGCGCGGCTGCCCTTTCTTACCTTCGATGGATTCAAGTAACGCTGTCTCCTCTCCACAAATATATGCACCATAACCATGATGATTGTAGAGCTGAAAACTGAATGAGGAGCCGAATATCCTTTCACCCAGATATCCCGCCGCACGCGCCTCGTCAACGGCCTCTTCCATACGTTCGTAGGCCTCCCACACCTCTCCATGAATATAATTATATCCCGCTTTGGCGCCCATCGCATATGCGGCGATGATCATACCTTCTATGAGCAGATGGGGATTGTAACGAAGAATATCACGATCTTTAAATGTTCCGGGTTCACCTTCATCAGAATTACAGACGATATATTTATCACCCTGATAATCCTTGGGCATGAAGCTCCATTTCAATCCTGTTGGAAAACCTGCACCACCTCGACCGCGTAACGCAGATTTTTTGACTTCCTCGATAATCTCTTCCGGCGTAATGTTGTTGTTCAGTATTTTCCTTAATGCAGCGTAACCTTCTCGTGCTTCATAGCTTTTTAATCGCCAGTTGTCAGGATCTTTCGGATCCACACCGTTCAACAATGTTAGTGGGTATTCTTTCATTTTTTTAATTCCTCTAACACTTCATCTATCTTTTCATGCGACATAAAACTACACATACGTTTATTGTTGACCAGCAATACAGGTGCATCACCGCAGGCACCCATACATTCACCTTCCTTCAAGGTAAACTTGCCATCTGAAGTGGTCTGATTAAATTCAATCCCAAGTTTTTGTTTTAGATATTTCGCCGCGTCAACCCCACCGGACAGCGCACATGGTAAATTAGTGCACACAGTAATCTTGTATTGCCCTACCGGCTCAAGGTTATACATATTATAGAAGGTTGCCACTTCATAAACTGCAATCGGGGGCATATCCAGATATTCAGCTACAAAATTCACGGTTTCATTTGCCAGCCAGCCCTTCTCATCCTGAGCAATCGCAAGAGCAGACATCACTGCGGATTGTTTCTGATCTTCAGGGTATTTCGCAATTTCATGATCAATTTTTTTTAAGGATTCAGCACTTAACATTTCGATTATCTATCAATTTCGCCAAATACAATATCTTGTGTACCAATGATCGCTACCACATCAGCTATCATGTGACCTCTTGACATTTCATCTAGTGCAGCAAGATGCGCAAATCCAGGTGCACGAATCTTCAGACGGTACGGCTTATTTGCTCCGTTCGATATCAAATAAATACCAAACTCACCTTTAGGATGCTCGACACCGACATAAGCTTCACCTGGAGGGACATGAATACCTTCTGAAAACAATTTAAAATGATGGATCATTTCTTCCATATTCTGTTTCATGTTCAGTCGTGAAGGCGGCGCTACTTTATGATTATCCGTTATAACCGGCCCAGGGTTCTGGCGCAACCACTCCACACACTGCTTAATTATGCGGTTTGACTGTCGGAATTCCTCAATACGCACCAGATAGCGATCATAACAATCGCCATTAACGCCAACCGGTATATCAAAATCTAATTTATCATAGACCTCATAAGGTTGTTTTTTTCTCAAATCCCATTCGATGCCCGATCCTCGCAGCATGGGACCTGTAAAACCAAGCGCTTTAGCTCTTTCCGGACTGACCACACCCACATCTACCAATCTTTGTTTCCAGATGCGGTTGTCTGTCAACAATGTTTCATACTCATCAACATATCTGGGAAATCGTTCTGTAAAATCTTCAATAAAATCAAGCAATGAACCTTCACGATTCACATTTCTAATATGCGTCTGCTTTTCATTATGAATTTTTGATGACTGATACTGCGGCATCGTATCGGGTAAGTCACGATAAACGCCACCAGGACGATAATAGGCAGCATGCATTCTGGCACCGGATACCGCTTCGTAGCAATCCATAAGATCTTCGCGTTCCCGGAATGCATAAAGAAACATGGTCATGGCGCCCACATCAAGTGCATGTGCGCCTATCCAAAGCAAATGGTTCAGTATTCGCGTGATCTCGTCGAACATGACCCGAATATACTGCGCTCTAATAGGAACTTCGATCTGCAGCAGCTTTTCTATGGCCATGACATAAGCATGCTCATTGACCATCATTGAAACATAATCCAAACGGTCCATGTAAGGAACTGACTGCAGGAATGTCTTACTTTCAGCGAGTTTCTCAGTTGCCCGATGTAACAGACCGATATGCGGATCCGCTCGCCTGACTACTTCACCATCCAATTCCAGAACCAATCGCAACACACCATGCGCCGCAGGATGTTGAGGTCCAAAATTCATGGTGTAATTTCTTATTTCTGCCATATTTTTCTATAAAAATCATTGACTCTTCTTATAAGCGCTAACCGCAATATTTAATGGCTATCACCATAATTTTCTTCGCGAATCACATGTGGAGTTATTTCGCGCGGCTCTATCGTTACAGGTTGATATATAACACGTTTCTGTTCTTCATCGTATCGCATCTCAACATAGCCGGACAGCGGAAAATCTTTCCTAAATGGATTACCGACAAAACCATAATCTGTAAGTATGCGTCTTAAATCGGTATGGCCAGGAAAAACGATTCCGTACAGATCAAAAGCCTCGCGCTCAAACCAGTTGGCTGCAGGCCAAATATCGATTACTGAATTCACTGCCGGAAATTCGCCGTCTTCGGCAAAGACTTTGACACGCAGCCTTTGATTTAAGCTGACTGACAACAAATGATAAACAACAGCAAATCTTCTCTCACCAGATCGTCCAGTTACCGTTTTTTCATCACCGTAGGTTAAAAAATCAACCCCACATAAATCAATGAGCGTATCAAAAAGCAAATCCTCATGATCACGCAGCATTTCGGACACTACGGTAATATCACTGGCTCGAACTACAATCGTTAATTCATCAAAAAGTTGATGCAAACTAACCAAGCGATCCGCCAGAACACTCTTAAGTATGCTTCCTAAATTCTCCAGATGTGTTGTGCTATTCATGGCTAATCTTACCTTGCGATCGTGTTGGTACGATTAATCTTGTTTTGTAGTTGTATAATGCCATACAACAACGCTTCAGCCGTAGGCGGACATCCAGGAACATAGATATCTACAGGCACAATTCGATCACATCCTCGAACCACCGAATATGAATAATGATAGTAACCACCACCATTCGCACATGACCCCATCGAAATAACCCATCGGGGCTCAGCCATCTGATCGTATACCTTTCTCAATGCGGGAGCCATTTTATTGCATAAGGTACCGGCCACAATCATAACATCCGATTGTCGCGGGCTTGGTCGAAATACTATGCCAAATCGATCCAGATCATAACGAGAAGCCCCTGTCTGCATCATCTCTACTGCACAACAGGCCAAGCCAAACGTCATTGGCCACATTGAGCCCGTACGCCCCCAGTTAATAATCGAGTCTAATTTTGTTGTAATAAAGCCCTTCTCTAAGACGCCTTCAATACTCATTGCTTTAATCCCATTCTAATGCGCCACGCACCCATTCGTAAACGAAACCGACGACCAAGATGCCCAGAAACACCATCATGGCAAGAAATCCAAACAAGCCGATTTCATCGAGCACGATTGCCCAAGGAAAAAGAAAAGCGATTTCCAGATCAAACAAGATAAATAAAATCGCAACCAAGTAATAGCGGACATCAAACTTCATGCGCGCGTCTTCAAATGCCTCAAAGCCACACTCATAAGCCGATAATTTTTCTTTATCAGGACGATTTGGTGCCATAAGCCAACCCCCTAACATGCAACCGGCACCAACCACGAAACCCACAATAAGAAATAAAAGGATTGGAAAATAATTTTCAATCATAGGTGTATTCTACTTTAAAAACCTATTTAATGGTTCAGCATTATTCATGCTGCTATTTAATAATAAAAGGTTATAACGCCAAATAATAATACTTTGTATGGTGCCGACGGCGAGACTCGAACTCGCACAGCTTTCGCCACCGCCCCCTCAAGACGGCGTGTCTACCAATTCCACCACGTCGGCCGAAAATCATTAACTTTTAATGCCAATGACCTTATTTTTAAAATTAATCAGGGATTTGATTTGCCCGTCTTGCACTTTCGATGTCATTTAAATCTGGCATCCTGATGTCACCTACCTCAGGAGAAACTTGCTGTTGCGATTTTTCTTCACTCGAAGTTTCTATCGCATCTTCTATGAGATTCATCACACCAAGATCTTCTGTCCTATGCATAGACAAATAAGTCAGGCTCATACTGGTTATAAAAAACATCGCGGCAATGACACCGGTTGTTCTACTTAAAAAAGTTGCAGAACCACTCGCGCCAAACAAGCTTCCCGCCGACCCGCTGCCGAACGCAGCCCCCATATCAGCGCCTTTACCATGCTGCAACAATACAAGCACGATTAATACCACCGCTAATATAACATGTACAGACCAAACCAAGGTTTCCAACGTGTAACTCCGATTAATTAACTTTTATATTGCACTACAGATGGCAATAAAATCTTCCGCAACAAGTGAAGCACCGCCTATCAATCCACCATCTATATCCGGCATTTCAAAGAGCTCTGTTGCATTATTCGCTTTAACGCTACCACCATACAAGATGGACAAATTTTCCGCGATGCCTTCATTTTGCGAGGCAATACCTTTTCTAATGAATTGATGAATATCTTGGGCCTGGTGCGGCGTAGCTGTTTTTCCTGTTCCTATTGCCCATACTGGCTCATAAGCAATTACTGCTTTCGCCAATGACTCGACACCTACCAAAGCGATAACGGCTTTTAGTTGTTCGTCGATAACTTGCTCTGTGATATCCGAATCACGTTGCTCCAGCGTTTCGCCTACACATAAAATTGGAATCAATCCCGCACGTTGAGCCGCCGCATATTTCTCGGCCACAACCTGACTGGTTTCTCCAAACAACATTCTTCTTTCGGAATGCCCAACGATGACGTATGTACATCCAAAATCATTGAGCATATCGGCTGACACCTCACCTGTATAGGCTCCTCGATTATATTGACTTAAATTTTGCGCGCCCCAGTTGATGAACGTATTCTGAAGAATAGCCTGTACAGATGCGAGATAAGGAAAAGGCACACAGACAGCATACCCAGCGTTATTTTCTAGCTTCGATAGTCCTGTGGTCAATGCTTCAAGCAAAGTGCTATTATTTTTAAGATCCCCGTGCATTTTCCAATTACCGGCCACGAGCTTGTTTCGCATTTTGATTTCCTTGTTTTCCCAAAAGGGGCGATGCTACCCTTGATTAATAAAGTAGTCAATCTTCTTGGAACTGTGGGTATTCGATTTAAGTTTTCCAGAAAGGAAAAAATCCCTGTTGAAATTTATGCTGCAGCGATAATTATGGTTAAATTCTAAAAGATCGATCAACCGTATTAACCAAATCGTCCCGTAATATAATCTTCCGTTTGTTTATGTTTCGGTTTTATAAAAATGGTATCGGTTTCATCAAACTCTATTAATTCCCCAAGATACATGTACGCTGTAAAATCGGATACTCTGGCAGCCTGCTGCATGTTGTGCGTCACGATTAAGATCGTAACTTTATCCTTTAAATCCGCAATAAGTTCTTCAATGCTGGCCGTCGCTATAGGATCCAACGCTGATGTCGGCTCATCAAACAACAGAATTTCCGGATCGGTAGCGAGCGCACGCGCAATACACAGCCTTTGTTGTTGTCCACCCGAAAGATTAAACGCAAGATCATTCAACCGATCCTTGACTTCATCCCATAATGCAGAATTTCTCAATGCATTTTCAATTTTTTCATCCAGCACGGCGCGCTGCCTAATTCCTCTGACACGTAATCCATATGCTACATTTTCATAAATCGATTTCGGAAATGGATTGGGCTTTTGAAAAACCATACTGATACGCATGCGTACTTCAATCGGATCGACTTTATGCGACAAAATATTCACATAATCCGGATGTAAAATAATCTCACCTTCATAGCGATTACCGGGATATAGATCATGCATTCGATTAAAGCAACGTAAAAATGTCGACTTACCACAACCGGACGGCCCGATAAGCGCTGTTATTTTTTTATCATGCAAAGCCATATCGATATTTTTAAGTGCGTGGAATGCGCCATAATAAAAATTCAAGGCTTTAACATGCGATTTATACTGATTTGATTCCGCACTATTTTGCATTTTTTACCACTTAATATTCTTACGCATTCGATAGCGCAAATAAATCGCCAACCCATTCATCGTCAGCGTCATCACTACCAAAACAAGTCCTGCTGCAGCTGCATTCAGCTGAAACGCTTCTTCAGGACGTGAAACCCAGTTAAACATCTGTATCGGCATTACAGTAAATGGTGCCGTTAACCATTCAAATGAGACATAAGGAAACTCTTCTGTAACGGGTGAGGGCGGCAAAAAGGCAATAAATGTTAGCGCACCAATCGTAATAATAGGCGCAGTCTCGCCAATTGCACGTGCAAGACCAATAATTATTCCTGTCAATATGCCTGCAGCCGAATACGGCAATAGATGATCGGATACCGTTTGCCACTTGGTTGCACCAAGCGCATACGCTCCTTCGCGGATAACAACCGGAATTGCTCTTATCGCTTCCCTTGTTGTTACAATAACTACCGGCAAAATAAGCAAAGCCAGGGCCAAACCTGCAGACAAGATACTCTGCCCAAGCCCCAATTGATACACAAACAATCCTAAAGCCAGTAGACCATATATAATTGAAGGAACACCCGCAAGATTAGTTACATTAATCTCCAAGATTTCTGTAAATAAGTTTTTAGGTGCGTATTCTTCTAAATAAACCCCTGCACCGATACCAAGAGGCACAGCTGTTGCAGCCGTTACAATCATAACCAGCGTCGTGCCTACCCAGGCTGATAAAATACCCGCAGACTCAGGTCGTCGCGACGGAAACGATGTAAAAAAATCCCAGGATAATCTTGGCAGACCGTCGATTAACATTTGTGCGAATAGCGCAATGAACGTTAATATAGCAATCATTAAAGCAATAATGCCGGTAATCATAAAAATAAAATCCCAGCGCTTATGTAACCCGATGATTCTCCTCAGTTCATTTAGTTCATTTGCTTTATTCATTATGCTAATTGCCGACTTTTCCAGTCATCAATAGATTTCACGGTAGCGCTTCCTCAGCACATGACCGATAATATTGAAAACAAGCGTCATTAATAACAAGGTGAGACCCGCCGCAAATATTGTTTGATACCCAATGCTGCCGTGCGGCAAATCACCCAGACTTACCTGCACAATATATGCGGTAATTGTTGCAGCCGGTTCCGTTGGATTCCAAGTAAGGTTAGGTTGCATTCCGGCAGCAATTGCAACCACCATAGTTTCACCTACAGCACGCGATATTCCAAGAATATAGGCCGCAGCTATACCTGAAAACGCAGCTGGCATTACGACACGAATTGCAGTCTGAAATCGTGTTGCGCCCATTGCATAGGATCCTTCACGCAAATGCATGGGTACTGCACGCATGGCATCTTCTGTCATTGAACTGACATACGGAATAATCATAATACCCATAACCAGTCCTGCTGATAACAGGCTAAATCCGGGTAACTCAGGAAAAATTATTTGCAATAACGGCGTTACGAATAACAATGCGAAATAGCCGTACACAACGGTTGGTATTCCACCCAGCAATTCTAAAAAAGGTTTCGCGGCTTCACGTACGGCAAACGGAGCAAACTCTGAAAGATAAATGGCTATTATTGTCCCCAGGGGCAGTGCTACTAATAAGGCAACCCCAGAACTGACAACTGTGCCAGCGACCAATGGCAAAATCCCATAATGTGCGTCGTCGAATAACGGCGTCCATTGTGTATCCGTTAAAAATTCCCATAATGAAACTTGTTGAAAAAATACTACTGATTCTTTCACAAGCATCACAATAATAGACAACATGATGACAACAGAAAGAAAAGCAGATAGAAATAAAATTGATTCTATAAAGCGTTCGCGTAAATTACGTCGATAGCTATAGCCCAGTCTACCCACATAATCCTTTTTCTTATCAGGCTCGTTTGACACTGAGAGAACTTTTTAAAAGAAGATACCTCTTTAAATTGCAAAACACACACATATACTCGCGCTGACAATCATGTTTTGCAAATTAATCCGGTATTATAATTTTTAGATTTTTTATATGCTTTAGATTATTACTTACGGAAATTCCATAACGAATCCATTTAAGCAATTCCGGTAGACTCACGCTACCCCGGAATTGCTCATTATGATCTAACCATCAGACAACGGCTTAATCATCGTCGTCGTCATCTTCATCATCTTCG
>CAZTCY010000109.1:0-8283 GCA_964612715.1 uncultured Nitrosomonas sp.
TAATATCTCAGAAAACTCTAATTAAATCTGTCCTAGTTTAGGGGAAGTGGACACATACATAGCATAGTGTATTTGTTTTCTACTTATAATTTATGTTATCTTATAGATGCAAATAAGAATTATTAAACGTAATATCTACCGACATTGATTCACCACTCACTGACTAATGCATTAAAACTAGTCTAAGCAGTAAGAAAAATAAAAACAACTAGTATCAATTTATTTGCTTCAAAAGAGAGTTACATAACTGTTTCAAATTGAGTGATATTGCAACTCCTGCAATGAGTGCAGAAATTTAGATTTGTGACTTCGGTAAAACAAATTCTGCAAACAGTTAATTTGTCTTTGACACCGAGCTACGACATAGAAATTGCACGAGACTTCTAATCATTATGTAAATACTTCTTTGTAAGTTCTAGTTTTTATTAAATCGAGGCTTATTGCAATGTCCATAGTACAAATAATGTTTCTATTTTTATTAACAGTTATTTTGTCAGTTGTCTTTATTTATGTAGCCAGCGTACTGGCGCTTATACATAATATTGCAGATCATCCTGGAGGGCATAAGCGACACGATAGCGTGACGCCATTTGTTGGTGGAGTCGGAGTTCTTATAGCTTTATCCATTGCAATCATTATATTGATCATGGATCATCCAGAATACTTGTGGAAATGGTTGAGCTTGGCTGCTGGATCGATAATTATTTTTGTGACGGGTTTTGCAGATGATATTAAACAACTCAATTACAAACTACGCTTCTTAATCCAGAGTATTGTTGCACTGGTTATGATTCTGGGTGGCGGTGTCGTTCTATATGATCTTGGTGGATTATTGGGAGGTAATTCGCTGGAACTGGGGGTGTTTGCAATTCCTTTTACAATCTTTGCAACTATTGGTGGAATTAATGCACTCAATATGATTGACGGCATTGATGGACTTTCCGGTTCAGTTTCTCTGGTAGTTTTGTTGCTGATCAGTCTAATAACTTACTCAGCAGGAGATTTACCCAATTTTACACTGGCACTGGCACTGGCAGGCGGAATATGCGGTTTCTTGTTTTTTAATCTTCGATATTTCTCGCAACGTAGAGCACGCGTTTTTCTGGGGGATAATGGTAGCATGTTGCTTGGATTTCTTTTTGCCTGGATGCTTGCGGATCTTACGCAGGCTTCTAGTCCGGTCATGACACCAGTCACCGCAATTTGGTTATTTGCTATACCGCTTATGGACACTGTCAGTGTAATGTTACGACGAGTTCTGAAAGGAAAGTCACCATTTGAACCTGATCACAATCATCTACACCATATATTGATTAGTACGGGTTTCCGAGTCGAATATGCTGTGACGGTTATTGTTGCTTTGCAATTATTGCTTGGCACCATCGGCATTGCCGGTTTAAATTCGGGTGTTCCTGAATATATAATGCTTTGGAGCTTTCTATTTATTTTTGCCGGCTATTTTTATATAACGCTTCACCCATGGTATTTCATTACCGCATTGCGTTATTTTTACAGCACGGTAAGGTTTTCATTTGAAGAGAATTATGGTGTATTCCTTGGGAGTTATACTGCCAAAGAGGCTGAAAGCCTGGTTCGTATGATTTGTCAAGAATTTGGGTCGAATGTCGATTACTGGGTTCAAGTCATTAAGCGAATGCCATTACACTACAATAATGAAGAACGCTATGCAGTTGCCGTGCACATTCGGTGCGAGAATGATAACCTTTATACAGAAAGAGCATTAAATCCATATATTTCCTCGTTGATGCAAAGACTCAGTAAACAATCAGGGATTCAAATGCGTCAATTCGTTGAACGCAGTAGCAAGAATGAACGTAGAACTCAGAAGATTACGAATCTCATTGTTGAAAGGCGTTCAATGGATAGACGGAATTCTGGTTCAAAATTGTTTGTATTTGAAGCTATGTTTGATAAATCGGGATCGAATGATAGCGTATTGCAATCATGACAAATTTCGTAATTAATATGTAGATACTTATCTAATCAAATAAATAGACTATGAAAAAAGATAAGTGCAAAAAAACATATTTCTTTCAAGCGATGTAATCTGGCCACATTCATCTGTGGCGCGACAAGGTTTGGAGCGATAGACGGTTGATCATCACGGGTGGTAGGTAGTCTTGTGATTTGCCTGTGCTCTCAGACGCCAGGAAATCGATGTTCGTACATGCTATTGAAGAAAAACTGATCGGTGCGGTTTCCGGGAATATGTACTAGATGGCGATAATGTTCACCATGGCTTCTGTGGGTATCTTGATTTTTCTACAGAAAATTGAATAGCGAATATTCGCCGGGTTGTGAAGAAGTTGCCAAACTTTTTCTGGAAGCAGGTGTGATTACTCTCCATCGCTTTGAATCTCCTTTCCGCGATAAACGTGAACGCATGCACTATTTATGCAAGAAACTATTATATTCAAATATATTTAAACTCAACTGGCAGTTTGTGAGTCTCGTGACATGAAAGGATTCCTGGTTACGTAAAACCTTCAGTTAGGAGTCCGCAGACTTGAGACCACATTTACTGCACCAATGGGAATTAGTAATTTGTTCAACCGCTTGTTCTCTGGCCCCCGCCTGCAATATTTGCTAGCACATCTTCCGCATATGTTGTTAGGTGTGGCTTTAGTTTTAGTGTTCTCCAGACTTGTTGCTGCTGAGGAATTTGGACAATACGCTAAAGGTTTTGCTTATATTAATATTGCAGGTGCTCTACTATATGGTTGGCTGCAAATCTCTCTGTTACGTTTAGCCGAAGGTAAAGAAAGAAATGCTGGCCCGAAGCTTGACACTGTTTTCCTGGCAATAGTATTACCTGTTGCGCCCTGTTTCTTTCTTGCCGTTATATTGGGTTGGTTTGATCTTATAGCTTACCCTGTTGCAGCAGCTTCTGCCGCAGTTGCGTACGGCTCCTCAGTTTGCCTCTCTCAATACGCCCGGGGTATCAATAATGCCGGGCTATATGGATTATTAGGCATTACTCGTCTGCTGGTAGTATTAGGGGTCGCTTATGTATTGACCCGACACGTCCCGAGTGCCGCATCTTTGCTATACGCGATGGTTGCGGGTGGTGCCGCGGCCACTTTCATGGGTGCTGTTTTCATTGCTTATACAGGTTCGAAAAAATTACAGTCAACAGAAGCTGTGCCGCTTCACAAAGCAGGATTTGTAAGCTTAAACGATTTATTCCGCTACGGTGTTCCTGCATCTATATCCTTGGTGGCTGTTATGCTGCTGATTCATGGTGACCGCTTTATCGTCGGATTACTCCTGAGTGATGTTGAAACAGCTTATTACAGTGCGCAGGCAGATCTGGCTCGCCAAATGATTTATCCTATTATTGCTGCGCTTAGTGTATCTCTAGTCCCGATAGCTTTACAAAAGAATCGCGAGTACACCGGTAATGTGGCACGTATTTTTGTGGATAGAGAAAGTACAACTACGCTTAATCTAATACTTCCGATATTAGTCATGCTAATCGTTTTCGGTAATGAAATTATGAGTATTATGCTTCCAGCTGATTATGTGAACACAGCTGAGCCTATAGCAGCACTCATCGCGATTAGTGCATTTCTTACCGGGTGCCGGCTGGTAAGATTTGATCCACAATTACATTTGACGTTGCAGGCTTCAAAAATAGGCTCATCCGCATTAATTGGCTTAATGATCTGGGTTGGGTTTGTTCTACCATCAACATATTTCTTTGGACTGATTGGAACTGCATGTGCCGGGATATTAGGTGCAGTTAGTTCATTGCTGTACGCTTACCGTTCTGCAGTATCTAAAGAGTTGAGTATTTCTATCCTTGCAAAATCCACAGTTATGCTGCTGTTGCTTTTATTTGGTGTGGCAATAGTTATCCGGCAGTTTATTTTTGGAAGTGATGGCGCAACCGTTTTAAGTCTTTGCATAGTTTTATTTTTTCTGTATGCACTCAGTTTGTTATTTTATCGGTGGACTATCATACATGAACAAAACTAAACCCTTAGGACTTCATATCACATCGGATTTTCCTGGACCTTATTCTCCCACATCAGTGACAGTAGCAATACGCGACTTAGTGGTCGGGGTTTCCGAGGTTTTTAGCAGTGCGATATTGGTTCCTCGACGAACCAGAAAACCTATACGCACCAAGATTATGAAGATTCGGAACGAACTCCACATTGGATTGTTTGATCCAGTAGCAGCTCTGATTACAAACTCTTGGCAACGACTTGACTGGATTAACCTAGTAGAAACCAACCTGCTCAGTTCCGTGAGGCCAGATTTTGTGCATTCTCATAAGCTGACTTACGAAGCCAGAATCGGGGATTTACTGGCCAAGCATTATGATATACCACACATCATTACTGTGCGAGGTAGTTCAGATACGCATTATAGGAATCATTGGCCATGGAATGCACACATATACAGAAATATCCTTACACGAAGTCACACTAATCTGTGGTTATCCGTATGGGCAAAGTCCTTTATTAACAAAAGAACAGGTTATCGACCTTCGAAAAAAGATATTGATTTCGCAAATGCTGTTCCAGTACATTCTCTCTATACAACGAGTTCAAGAAAATTGAAAAGAAACGCCCTTGTTTGTATCTGCAGGTTAGATGATTATGAGCAAAAAGGGATTGTTGCGCTTCTACGTGGTTTTGCATCGGCGCGCTCAGCAATACCAGATCTCACTTTGGATCTAATCGGCCCATGTGGATATCCGGCACGAAAAATTCTCGATGCGTTAATTTCCGAATGTGATCTCAACAACAGCGTGACATGGCATGGTCCTATGACCCGGCGTGAAGTCATCGAAAGGATGAGTGGTTATGCTGCAATGATCCTGCTATCGAAGAATGAAAGTTTTGGATTAGTCTATGCCGAAGCAGTGCTTTCGGGAATTCCGATTATCTATCTTCGCGGAAGCGGTGTTGACGGGTATGATTTTGCGAACAGATACGGAATTGCTTGCGAGAATCTCTCTGTTTCATCAATTCAGGCCGCATTGATCGAGTTATCAACCAGACAAACTGCATTGCGTGAAACGATCATGGCAGATCGTTCTTCTGGAAGCATAGACCACTTAACAAGCGATGGTCAGGCTAAGTTATATTCAAGCGTCATTAGCAGTGCATTGAAGTGTTAATACTTTCGCGGGAGTCCTTCTTATGCTATTGAAGCGAAAAATCCTATTTTTTTTATATATTACGCTGTTCCGGTATACACCTGACAAATGGCGTCCTTATTCCTTTTTCTTTCCAGCTATGAGAAGTTGGTTGGTAACCCGGTTCGTAGATAAGGCTGGCCAGCACATACAAGTGAAATCGAATGCTGATATCTCGATGTTTATTTCCATAGGTGATAGAAGCGAGCTCGGGAGCGGTTGTCTAATCTATGGCGGGGTACAAATTGGTTCAGATGTTCTTATGGGGCCCGATGTGAAAATCATAACCAGAAATCATTTGTTTGAAGACCCAACCATCAGAATCAGTGATCAAGGTACTCTTTTTCGTACAATAACGATTGGTGATGATGTATGGATTGGCGCCAACGTAGTTATTCTTCCTGGCGTTAATATTGGAAATGGCTCAGTCATCGCAGCGGGAGCAGTTGTAACAAAAGATGTCATGCCATTTACAATTGTAGGTGGAGTCCCGGCCAAGGTAATTGGCAAAAGAGGCAAATGAAATTAACGCGTCTCACAGCAGCCTATCTATCCTTGGTCTGTGTTTTTATTGTTAGCAGTATCAATTTGAATGAAATGGGAAACATTGGTTCCTGGATCAAATCAAGTGCCGCAGCGCTTCCTGTTATTCTCGCACTGGTTTTTTTTATCAAAGACCGCTTTCACTCGCCTAACTTAAATAAGACCGGTTTTTACTTGCTTATGGGAATCCTTATGCTGGCCATACTTTCTTTGGCATGGTCTATTGATTCTCCTGCTACCCGTACTGCGATTATTGCCTGGATTTATACCATTAGCGTCTCTTATTTATTAGTCAGTCTCGGGACACCCGTGGCCGCCACAGTTTTGGTTCTAACTTTTGGATGGTTATGCTTGCTTAGCTTGGCGTTATCACTGTTTTGGCCCGACGCTTTCGTGTTACATCATGGTGTGATGCGGCTACAAGGGATATTCTATGGCCCCCATGCATTGGCACAACCTGCTGCAATTTGTCTGTGCATTATCGCGTCCGGTGCCGTATTGGTGCGCAAGTCTTTACTGCTCACGCTTGCACTAGTCATTGGCGTTTGCCTTTTGTTAACGTTTAGCCGGCAAGCGATTGCTGCCGGAGCCATCGGTGTGGTTATTGCCTTGTTTATGAGGGTGCGTACATACTCACATGTTGCAATTATTGGTTCTCTATGTGTTTTCCTGGTAATTGGCCTATTTCACGCTTACTCATCTGGCCATGACTTAGCGGAAATTACTTCACGCGGTGAAGGTGATGATGTCCAGAGTCTAACGGGCAGAACCTTTATTTGGGAAGCTTCGTTTGAACTCATTAATCAGAAACCTTATTTCGGTTACGGTTTTGGGGCAGGTGGCACAGCTTTAGAGGAATATTATCGTGCAGGAACATATGGCTGGAGTACATTTAACACACATAATGCTTTCCTGCAAATCCTGCTCGATCTTGGCGCAGCGGGATTAATTCTGTTTCTGATTATTTTAGTATACTGGCTTGTCAGATGTTTCTTCGTATTTCCTGCACTTTCTTTTTCAGTTTTCGTATGTGTCATGCTGTTATCTTTTGTTGAGCGTGGTTTCTATAGTGTAGGCGGCTTTATTCCGCTCGCTCTCATGCTGACCTTATTAGCACGCAACTATCGCATTGTTAGGAGTAAATGAATGCATCATCTATATCGCTTGATTCGACGTATTGCTCATATTCCTTCTTTCTGGATTTATAAGCACATCATAGGTTACAAAATTGACAAAACCACCTATGTTTCCTTCAGCGCCTTACTGGATCGATCGAACCCTGGAGGCATTGTTATTGGTGCTTATTCTATCGTTACTGCCCGGGCCATAGTATTGGCTCATGACTATGTACGTAATGTTCGTTGCACAACAATAATTGGCTCCAATTGTTTTATTGGTGTTGGAGCGATCATATTGCCGGGCGTAACAATAGGGGATGGGTCAATCGTGGGTGCCGGATCGGTAGTGACACACGACGTCCCCCCCAGCTCATTGGTCGCAGGAAATCCTGCCAAGGTATTAAGGGAAATCACAGCGGGAAAGTACGGAAAGCTTATTGGACAATGAAACCCACTAACAAACATACCACACAGAAATAGCTT
Source organism: uncultured Nitrosomonas sp. (assembly GCA_964612715.1). Taxonomy (GTDB): domain Bacteria; phylum Pseudomonadota; class Gammaproteobacteria; order Burkholderiales; family Nitrosomonadaceae; genus Nitrosomonas. Next base: position 7,315 of record CAZTCY010000109.1, read on the forward strand.
GAATGCAAGCCGTAATACTTGCTCAAGTCTAATTTTGAGTTCAATTTTAAACATTAATTGGATTTGCCATGATCATACCTAAACGAGTTCATGTACTTGACACAGAGGTTGATTGCATTAACATCACAGACGCACTTAAATATGTCGATCAACATATTCGAACCGGCAATAAAGCGGGCACCATCCTGGCGGTCAATCCTGAAAAAATATATGCACTGAGGCAGAGCAGATTCTTGAGGGATTTTTTTACCAAAGCAGCTATCCTGATTCCTGATGGAATTGGAATTGTGCTTGCTATGCGCATTAAAGGTTACAGGTTGGAACGAGTGGCGGGTGCAGATTTGATGCAGCAAATTTGCGCACAGGCAGAGAATCATGGCTACAGGATTTTCATTTACGGAGCGAAGGAAAAAGTCAACCGAGGTGCAGTAGAACGTCTGCGTGAACGTCACCCTGCCATCAAGATCGTCGGCCGCGCCAATGGCTACGTTAAAGATGAAGACATGGATGCATTGGTGGCACAGATCAATGAATCAAAAGCAGAAATACTATTTGTCGCGCTAGGTAGCCCACGGCAAGAAGAATGGATGTCCAGATATCTCAACCAGCTTGAATCGGTCAGAATCTGCCAAGGCATCGGAGGCACACTCGATACGATCGTTGGCACTGTAAAGCGTGCACCTTTGTTCATGCAGCGTCTCAATCTTGAGTGGTTTTACCGATTGTTACAGCAACCAACACGAGTCCGTAGGCAAGTCAAACTTCTTCAGTTCGTTTGGGAAGTAGGTGTTGATCTTCTAAAATCTCTAATACGGAGTTCACATAAATAAAATGGGGTTTTCACATAGAGGTTCTGCAGATATTTTACCGGAACTTAATCAATGCCGAGACGAATCGTATAGCCTAAGACTAAGTAGTCGGCCCTGAATAACTGTGCAATGCATTTATTCATGCGGGATACAAGCTGAT
>CAZTCY010000110.1:0-8267 GCA_964612715.1 uncultured Nitrosomonas sp.
CTTGCATGCCATGCAAGCGCTCTCCCAGCTGAGCTATACCCCCTGATCAAAGGAACAGGGATTATACTGATGCAGCCTTGTAAAGTAAAGCAATTCTATGCGGATCGAAAGTGATTCATCTGTGTATTCATACGTCTGATCGTTTCCTCGCGGCCCAGGAGTTCAAGCACTGCGTCGATTGACGGTGTGTGCGTTTCTCCCGTAACCATGACCCGCAGCGGCATCGCAACAGTGGGAAATTTGACGCCGTGTGTTTTAACCGTATCCTTGATGATGTGCTGGATTGTGTCCTTGGTCCAGTCTTGCGTTTGTATCAACCGTTCCAGCAGATCGAGCAAAATTGGTTTGTTGTCCGCGGTAAAAAACTGTATTTTCAGTTCATCAGTGGGTTCCAGCGGACGAAAGAAGAATACGGCGGCATCGGCCAGTTCTTCAATGGTGTTGACTCTTTCCTTCAATAAGTCCACTACCGCATTCAAATCGGGGCCGTTATCCGTGACACAACCATCCTTTTCAAGGAACGGCAGAACAAGTTCAGCCAGACGGGTGTTGTCGGTTTTTTTCAGATACTGCTGGTTCAGCCAGTGTAGTTTCTCCGGATTGAATTTTGCGGGTGATCGGCTGATGGATGTCAGATCAAACCACGCTATCAATTGGTCGCGGTTGAAAATTTCTTCATCGCCGTGCGACCAGCCCAACCTGGCCAGGTAGTTGATTAACGCTTCGGGCAGGTAACCGTCGTCGCGATATTGTGTTACCGAAACTGCGCCATGCCGTTTAGACAAGCGTTCGCCATTGGCGCCCAGAATCATCGGTACATGCGCATACTCGGGTAGCGATGCATCCAGTGCCTGAATGATATTAATCTGCCGGGGTGTGTTATTGACATGATCATCACCGCGAATGACATGGGTAATATTCATATCCAGATCATCCAGTACGACGCTGAAGTTATAGGTCGGTACACCATCGCTTCGGATTAAAACCAGATCGTCCAGTTCGCTGTTGGCGACAGTGATTTTGCCCTTGATTAAGTCATGAAATGTAACAGAGCCCGATAATGGGTTCTTGAAGCGAATGACAGGTTTGACGCCAGCAGGCGGGGTTTGCCGGGAATCGCGCCAGCGTCCGTCGTAGCGCGGCTTCAGTCCGGCGGCCAGCTGTTTTTCGCGCATTTCATCCAGTTCTTCCTTGCTGGCATAGCAATAGTACGCCAGGTCATTTTCCATCAATTGCCGGGCAACTTCCTGATAGCGCTGCAAACGTTCCATCTGATAGAATGGCCCTTCATCGTAATCCAGGCCGAGCCAGGCCATACCGTCATGAATGGCCTGAATGGATTCCTGGGTTGAGCGTTCAAGATCAGTATCTTCGATGCGCAGTATGAACTTGCCGCCATGTTTGCGGGCATAGGCCCAGGAAAACAAGGCGGTGCGGGCGCCGCCAATATGCAGATAACCGGTTGGACTGGGTGCAAATCGGGTACGTACAGACATAATTATATTTCCAGTATTAAAGTAAGCGGTGCTTGTATTTATTTTCAGCGCATGGCGCATTTTAAAAGCTAATGTTCGAGCTATGGTTAATTTTTCATGGATTTCCTGTCATCACTACCTGCGTATTTCTTTTTTTCAGAAATATGGAACAGGGTTTGCTATGCTTTGGTTCGCATTGGTTATGTGCATTTTATCACCGGCGGGTTATGCACAACTAGAAGAAACCATTGTCAAGGTGAAGCCTGCCGTAGTGGGCATCGGCACCTACCAGAGAATGAAGTCGCCAGCGATGACGTTGATGGGTACAGGGTTTGCGGTCGGCGACGGTTTGCATATCGTCACCAATGCGCATGTCATTCCTGAGACGCTGGATCTGGAGCGTATGGAAAAACAGGTTGTGATTACGGGACGCGATAATGAGCCGGAGATCAGAGATGCTACCGTGATTTTTAGAGATACGGCGCATGATCTGGCGTTGCTGAGAATCAGTGGAGCGGCTTTGCCTGTACTGACACTCGGTGATTCGGATCTGATCAGGGAGGGACGGCGTATCGCGTATACCGGTTTTCCCATCGGTATGGTGCTGGGATTCTATCCTGTCACGCATCAGGCCATTGTATCTTCGATCACGCCCATTATCAGGCCGGTTAATAACGCCATGCAGCTGAATGCAAATCTGATCCGGCAGCTGAAAACACCTTTTATGGTTTTCCAGCTTGACGGCGTCGCCTATCCGGGAAACAGCGGCAGCCCGCTGTATGATCCCGATACAGGGGTTGTCTACGGAATTATCAACATGGTGTATGTCAAGGGGAAAAAAGAAGCCGCGTTATCAGCGCCTAGCGGCATCAGTTATGCCATTCCGGGCAAGCATATTATCAATATGCTGAACAGCGCGCGTCAGTAGCACAAGGCCTGTATTGCAAGCTGGATGCTTGTACAGACAAAGTTTTCCAGTATTTCCGAATCATTATTGACATTCTGAATCCGCAGGCAGGGATAGATACGTTTTGTCCTTGCCGTCCAGGATAAAGCATCCCGAAACATATTAACCACCTTAACTTTGGAACCTCATGATCCGTTGTGTCATACAGTTACAAAACGTAGCATAAAAGAAACAGATTAACCGGCTGGTTTTATTCATTTCTGATACGGGGTGATGATCATGGAAGTTTCTACGATAGTTGTTTGGGTAGTTTTGAGCATAGTCAGTGTCTACTTTATTCTGATCTATAACAATCTGGTGAAACTAAAGCATAATGTTTCCAAGGCATGGTCGAATATTGATGTGCTGCTTAAGCAGCGTCATGATGAATTACCCAAGCTCGTTGAAACCTGCAGGCAATATATGGGTTATGAGAAGGCGGCCCTGGAGGCCATTGTTAAGGCACGTTCGGCGGTTGCGACTGCGCAACAGGACTCCAATATGAAAGCACTGGGTGCTGCAGAAACTCAGCTGAGATTGGGTTTGGGCAATCTCTTCGCGCTGGCGGAATCGTATCCTGAACTCAAAGCCAATGCATCGTTCCAGCATTTGCAGACCCGTATCACCGGACTGGAGCATGATATCGCTGACCGGCGCGAGTTCTATAACGATTCAACCAATATCAACAATATCCGGATAGAACAATTTCCCGACATACTCATCGCCAAGTTGTTCGGGTTTGATGCGTTTGATCTCCTTGAGTTTTCCGAGGCTGATAAAGCGGATATTAGCCTGAAAGCTTTGTTCCAATGATTTCGGTACAGTGGAATGCGCCACTGCATGACAATCAGCTGATTTTTCTGATGATTGCCTGCCTGGCAGCACTGGTTTGTTTCTGGTATGTTTTTCATTATTTGAAACGTGCGCGCCTGATTGAGGATATACCGACATCCAGAATCCGTTCGGCGGCGCAAGGCTATGTTGAAATTGTAGGTGCGGTTTCTCCTGCTAAAAACAGGGAAATTGTTGCACCGCTTTCCGGCAAGGCATGTGTCTGGTACAGCTACAAAGTGCAGCGCTATCAGCAATCGGGTAAAAGCAGTCACTGGAAAACCATTGAAGAGGGTACCAGCAATCAGTATTTTGTGATCCAGGATGATACGGATGCCTGCGCTATCCATCCCGAAGGTGCAGAAGTGCTTACCGCGCATTCGCTGACCTGGTATGGAAACACACCCAGACCGGGTCAGGCGGATAATCGGCATATTCTTTTAAGAGCATTGAACAGCAGGCGTTATCGCTATATTGAAAAGTTTATCTATGTTCATGACGTTATTTATGCGCTTGGTTTGTTCGGTACTCGCGGCGGCGGGCGGAATATTCCGAATAATCATCAAATGACTGGACAGGTCATCCGCGAATGGAAGGAAAATTATGGCGAAATTCTGAATCGCTTTGATCGCGATAGAAATGGCGAGATCGATCTGCAGGAATGGGAAACTGTGCGCGAAGCGGCCAGCCGGGAGGCTGAACAACGCCGCCAGGAGCTGACGCGCTTGCCAACTGAACATTCTCTGGGCCGAACGCTTGATAAACAGCATCCTTTCATCGTATCGACATTCAGTCAAAAAATGCTGGCTAAGCGGTTTCGCCGTTATGCGTTTTTCAATCTGGCCGGAATGGTGGTTTCCATTAGCGCCATCGTTTTTTACCTGCAAGATTGGCAGAGTCATTTGGGGATGACGTCGATTCAATCAGGTTCGGCGTTATCTGATTGGCACCATGAAGTATTGCAATGAAGTATTGAATTCAGCACTGGTGCGTTTTAAGCGTAAAATCCGGAGCGGATAATTTTCAGGCAGGCGCAAATGCATCCGTTTCGGAGGGTTTGGTTTGATTGAGCGCTTCATTGATTTGATTCGCCCAGGCTGAAGCTTCCAGTTCCATTTGGGTCAGTTCATACATTTCCAGAAAACCAAGCGCATTGAGTATCGACTGGACGCGATCAAATTCGCCGCGTTCATGTGCTTCAATCAATTCGAGTTGGCGCCCCAGATAGCCGCGGCGTGATATTAATGCATCACACATGTCTTTTTGTATACTGAGTGTTTTGACAACCTCATTCATGTCCATACCCAGCAATGAATCCAGCAAGGATAAGATACCGACCATGAAAGCGCGATCCTGATGATTTTTGTCATGTGGGCGGTCTTTGCAGGCAATAAGTTCGAGCAGTTTTCCTCTTGCAGTGGCTGTTTGCATTAAAGCGTCAGCGCCACTGCTTGAATTCTGTCTGGCGGTATACAGTAATATCTGCACCCAACGCTGCAATTGTTTGCGGCCGAGTATCATGATGGCGCGCTTAATCGAGTTAATGGTTGTTGATAAACCCATAGCCGCGGAATTCACCATGCGCAGCAGGTTGTAACTCAAACCGGGTTGATATTTCAGTTCGTTTTCTATTTCTGAGACGTCTTCGTCCTTGACGATGAGCACCATTAATTTCAACAAGGATAATTTGGCAGGGTCAGCCCGTTTTCCGGTAATGATTTCCGGTTGCGAAAAATAAAAACCTTGCAGCATATGAAATCCCAGATTCAGACAATATCGTGCGGTTTGTCGGTTTTCCACTTTCTCAGCCAGTAACAGAACCGGCCAGCGTTTGAGTTTTTTGAGCAGGCTGCGCAGGGTTTTCTCATCCATATTCGCGGCTTTGGGATCTACCTTGACAACATTCACCAGCGGCAGAATGTGTTCCAGTTGATCGCCCAGCTCAGTCACATTGGAGATTGACAGTTGATAGCCTTTTTCACGCAAATCCTTGCAACGCTGGATGATTTCAGCATTGAATTCGACATTTCTGAGAATTTCAAAGACAACCTGATTCTTGGGCAACAGGTAAAGTGCATCATCCATTAATAGCTTGGCATCCACTTTAATAAAGCCGCGCCGGTTACCCATGACTTTATCGATGCCTAATTGACCGTAAGTGTCGATAATGACATGTGCCGAAGCAGCGGAATTATCGATGACATTGGCTTTGTTTTGTTCGCTGGAACGGAATAAAAGCTCAAATGCCACCAGGTTTTGTTTGCGGTCAAGAATGGGCAGTCTGCCAAGAAATGCTTCTTTCATGCTTTCCTCTACATTAAGTTTTTATTTCCATTTCTTTATCGTACTAAATAGGCTTATCTTGAGTTCCATGCGATGATGCCCAAGGCGTTGTGTTTATGTGAAAAGCAATGTTGCGCAATACGGCATATTTTTGTCTGGACACTTCACGGTATAATTGAACCTTTAGAAGAAAAATATCCATCCCATGCAAGAGAAATACCATCCCCAGGAAATTGAAAAAGATGCCCGGCAATACTGGGAGCACATCGCCGCGTTCAAAGCAACGGAGTCTTCCGACAAACCCAAATATTACTGCCTGTCCATGTTTCCTTATCCATCCGGGAAACTGCATATGGGGCATGTGCGGAACTATACGATAGGCGATGTTTTGTCACGTTACCGGCGCATGCGTGGTTATAACGTATTGCAACCCATGGGTTGGGATGCTTTCGGATTGCCTGCCGAAAATGCGGCGATGCAGAACAATGTTTCACCGGCGAAATGGACCTACGACAATATCGCTTATATGCGTATGCAGTTGAAAAGCCTGGGATTAAGCATTGATTGGGAGCGTGAGCTGGCTACCTGCGATCCGGCGTATTATCACTGGAATCAATGGTTGTTTCTGCGCATGCTGGAAAGAGGGTTGGCGTATCAGAAGACGGGCACCGTCAACTGGGACCCGGTCGATCAGACCGTTCTGGCGAATGAACAGGTGATCGACGGGTGCGGCTGGCGTACCGGCGCACCGGTAGAGAAGCGCGAAATTCCGATGTATTACATGAAAATCACACAATACGCCGATGAATTGCTCGAAGCGCTGGATACCTTGCCAGGTTGGCCGGAACGTGTCAGAACCATGCAGGCGAACTGGATCGGTAAAAGCTATGGCGTAGATATCACGTTTCCCGCCGACACGGCATCCGGTACCCCGCAGGATTTGAAAGTGTTCACCACGCGCGCTGATACCCTGATGGGCGCTACTTATGTCGCTGTCGCAGCCGAGCACCCGATTGCATTGCATGCCGCTAGGAATAATCCTGCACTGCATCACTTTATTCAGGAATGCAAGCTGGGTGCGACCAAGGAAGCCGATCTGGCCACGCAGGAAAAGAAAGGCATGGATACGGGTCTGTTCGTCATCCATCCGCTCAGCGGTGCGCGTCTGCCGGTGTGGATAGCCAATTACGTGCTGATGGGTTATGGCGAGGGCGCTGTAATGGCGGTACCTGCGCATGATGAACGTGACTTTGAATTCGCACAGCAGTACGTGTTGCCGATTAAAGCTGTGATCAAGCCTGTGGATGCGGATTTACAATTACCGTTGACAGCGGCTTATGTTGAGCATGGCGTTACGTTCGATTCAGGTGAATTTTCCGGGTTAGCGTTTCAGGCGGCTGTGGATGCGATTGCCGCTGCCTTGCGGGCAAAAGGGTTAGGCAGTAAGCGTGTGCAGTACCGCCTGCGCGACTGGGGGATTTCCCGCCAGCGCTACTGGGGGTGCCCGATTCCATTGATCCACTGCGAAAACTGCGGTGTTGTGCCGGTGCCTGACGATCAATTGCCGGTTGTTCTGCCGCAGGATCTTGTGCCGGATGGTTCCGGTAATCCGTTGAATAGAACGCCGTCTTTCTACGAATGCACCTGCCCTCAATGCGGCCGGTCTGCGCGTCGGGAAACCGACACCATGGATACGTTTGTCGATTCTTCCTGGTATTACGCACGTTACGCCTGCCCCGATCAGGATAAGGCCATGACCGATGAACGCGCGAATTACTGGTTGCCGGTTGACCAATATATCGGTGGTATCGAACACGCCATTCTGCATTTGCTGTACTCGCGTTTCTGGAGCAAGGTCATGCGTGACGTCGGTCTGCTGAAGACGGGTGAGCCGTTTACCAATCTGCTGACACAGGGTATGGTGCTCAACGAGATTTTTTACCGCAAAGGCGGCAGCGGCCGCATCACTTATTACAACCCGGCTGAAGTCGACATCCAGTGCGATGAAAATGGCAAGCGCTGCAACGTAGTGTTGTTCGCGGATCAGCAACCCGTTGAGTCAGGTGGTATCGGTACGATGTCGAAATCGAAGAATAACGGTGTTGATCCGCAAAAACTGGTTGAAGCATATGGTGCGGATACCGCGCGCTTATTCATGATGTTCGCCAGCCCGCCGACACAAACGCTCGAGTGGTCCGATGCCGGTGTCGATGGCGCTTATCGTTTCCTCAAGCGCCTGTGGAAGCAGGTTTATACGCATGTTGAACACGGTGTTGTCGCCATTGATCCCGCTGTGCGGCACGACATACCTGCGGAACTCAGGAGCCTGCGCTTTCAACTGCATCAGACCATCGTGAAAGTAACTGACGATCTGGAACGGCGTCATACGTTCAATACGGCAATTGCCGCCATTATGGAATTGATGAACAATCTGGCCAAATTACAGGAAACCGATTCTGCGACCCGCAGCCTGATGCAGGAAGCAATGGAAAATATTGTCCTGTTGCTGTCACCAATAGTGCCGCATATCTGTCATGCTTTATGGCGTGAACTCAAACCCGGTACCGAATTGCTCGACCAACTCTGGCCGCAGGCCGATGCATCGGCGCTGGTACAGGATGAAATCAAACTGGTGCTGCAGGTCAACGGAAAACTGCGCGGGCAGATCCAGGTCGCAAAAGATGCGGATAGAGCAGCCATTGAACAGGCTGCGCTGGACAACGAACAGGTGA
>CAZTCY010000111.1:0-8150 GCA_964612715.1 uncultured Nitrosomonas sp.
CTAACAATTCATTCAAGCCGACGCCGCTTCGCGGCGCGGCTTAACTCAAGCGTTATGCGTCAAGACGGACCACTCGGAGCGCGTTATCCACAATGAGACTCACTAGATGAAGATGGCATCCATAAACGAACTTCGCGCAGGTGATGTATTGCTTTGCTACAAGGACGCGAAGCTTGATCCCGTAGGAAAAGGCATCACTCAAGTCACGAACAGCAAATATATGCATGCCGCTATCTGCATCGACCCTTGCACCGCTGCGGAGTCAACGGTTCTTGGCGGCGTAGCAAAGGTCAACGTTCAAGATTTGGTCAAGCGCTACGATCATGTTGCGGTCTTCCGTCAACCTGATGCGTGGCAACCTCCAACTCGCGTCCAGGTCCTGAACGATTTTGTAGATTCCGTCATCGCATCCCGAGCAAAGTACAACCTACGCGACGTGGTCACCTTCAAAAAGAGGAATGAGACTCATCAGCTCTCGTTAACCGACCAGCTTCAGGCGTTTTTCAACGGAACTTTTTCTCCTGCGCCCATCGAGAAAGGTAGCTATTTCTGCTCTGAGCTTGTAGCAGATTGCTTTGTCGTCACTGGCTTTATCGATCCCAGTGCCGTTATCGTTTATAAGTCAGATGTTACGTCACCAGGTGCTTTAGGCCGCGATGCAACATTTGGAACGTTTTATGGATACGTTTCCGTAGTGCCAAATTACTCAGTACCGGCTTCAGACGAGTTCTTTCATGAATCAACGTTCAGTGAGATCTTCGGCAATGACGCATAACAATTCGTTCAAGGCGGACGGCTTCGCCGCCGCTTAACTCAAGCGTTAGACACCAAATGGAAGGGTAATCGTGCTATTTGAGGTAAATGAAACGTCAGGGCAACTGAAGCCATATCTATCCAATTGGCGGCCGAAGGAGCTCGAACTCGAGAAGTATCTGATCACACTAGCCGACGACGAGGTTCCAGTTCTTTCGAATCGCGTCTTTGGTGAGGAGCTGCTGCTTGTCAGCAATCAAGTCGCAACGCGCCGGAGCAAGCGAGCGGATCTTTTGGCGCTCGACAAACACGGTAACGGCGTCATAGTCGAGCTGAAACGTGACGAAGGGCGGTTGGGCGTGGAAACACAGGCGCTGCAGTACCTTTCGGATTTTTCGCAGTATAGAGGCGCTGATTTCATAAGAAGGTTCTCAAAGAATCGTCATGACTTAGAACGGATAGTTCGCGGATTCTTAGGTGATGACGTCGAGCTAGACGATATAAACAAATCGAGTCGTGTGATTCTAGTTGCCCGCCACTTTGATGAGACGCTGTTTTCGATGGGTGAATGGCTGAGCGAGAAAGGTGTTTCGTTCAGGTGTATTAGTTATTGGCCTGTTGAGGTAGGCGGAAAACGGTTTTTGTCCTTCTCCATCGCTTTTGATCGCTCTGAAACTGCTGTCTATCAGTTGAACTTCGTCGCATCGGCCCGCGAACCAGCAGTCTTTTGGCACAACATCGCGAGAGCGGATCAACGGTGGTGGGAGTTCTTGGTAGCACAGAATCAGCTTCCCGCATGCTTTGACAATAGCCCGGATGATCAAGGGGCAAAAATCATGTCCCGCTACATAGCAGGTGACCGCATTATTGGTTATGCCAAAGGACACGGAGCCGTCGGCTGGGGGGTGATTGAACAGCCCAGTTCGTATCGCATAATTGTGGCTGGCAGTAACGATGATTTTTGGAGGGGTGACTGCAGGCATCGGATATCAATTGCCTGGAAGGCAGTAGCTAAAAACCTTTCCGAGGGAGTGTCCGCAGAAGTCGTTAGAACAGAGTTCGGAATTCATCACCCGATCAGCACATCGGTTTCTGTTGATCCTGTATCGGCTGATCGGCTAATAGCGTACATGTCGAAGCAATTTGGTGTCTAACATTCGGTTGGAGACGGACGCGCCTTTTAGGCACGCCGCTCAACCGAGCGTTATGTTTTTTCGGAGTAATAGGTGAAGCCCAGAGTACAAATAAAATCAGAAAACTGTGATGAGTTGTTGAGCGGCGTGCTTGACTGTATTACGTCGATTGACTGCACATCATCGTTTTCAAGCCATATTGGTACTGATCAGGCGGCCCAGAAAACGACCGTTGCTCTCTTCCAGCATGTTCTTTTAGACAAGTTGGAGAAGAGTTTAACTGATATTTCTTGGAGTCAAGAGTTTTGTCCGAGTGATTCTGCTCGAGACTCAATAGATATCTTCGGCCAGAAAGGTGAAATAGCAATAGCAATTGAGATGGATAAAAATAGGGCAGATCAAGTCGCCAAAAAGTTTGTGTCTCGATCAGCGCTCCTCAAGGGCAGAAAGCTGTACTTTATATCCCTTTGCTATCCTGGCACGGAGAGAATGAACATTAACGAGTGTACAAAGTACTTTGGATATTGCCGCGACCTTGCTGACTTGATGAATTTTTCGTATGCAGCTTTGGTAATAAAAACATAACAATTTGCTGCACACGGAAAAATTACTCGCTACGCTCGCAATTTTCCGGTGAGCAAGGCGTTATGAGTACTAGCGCATGATTGCAGGTGCAGAAATTTCTCTCATGAAACCTACGCTTGAACTGGCCGACGAAGTGCGGCAAGCCTTGAGTGAGTCTTACGCTGAACATATTAAGTTTTTGCTGTGGCCTGTCCCAAATCCATCCGTAGAGATAGTCAGGAAAAATATTGAGCAAGCTATTTACAACTTCGACAATCACAGACCAGGGTCAGGTCGCGAATAGAGAAAAATAAATGTATACTGCAGGCTATGTCCAGACCACTTCGTTTAGAATTTCCGCATGCACTTTATCACGTGACGTCGCGTGGAGATCGCCGCGAAAATATTTATGCCGATGATGATGACCGGCTAAGGTTTTTAGAAATCCTTGGAACGGTTATTGTTGATTATAACTGGCTGTGTCATGGTTATTGTCTGATGGATAACCATTATCATCTCATTATTGAAACGCTTGATGGTAATTTGTCAAAAGGTATGCGCCAACTCAATGGTGTTTATACGCAGGCGTCGAATCGCCGGCATGGACGCAGCGGCCATCTTTTTCAAGGGCGGTACAAAGCAATTCTGGTAGACAAAGATCGTTATTTGCTCGAGCTTTCCCGCTATGTTGTTTTGAACCCGCTAAGAGCCACAGGCATGGTCAATCGACTGGAAGACTGGCCGTGGAGCAGCTATTCGGCATCGGTGGGAGATGCGCCAATACCTGAATGGTTAACAACGGACTGGATACTATCTTTATTCGATAAGCGAAAAAAGATTGCGCTGGAACGATACCGGCAATTTGTCCTGGAAGGTGTGCAGCATCAATCTGAAATATGGTTGAATCTGAAAGGTCAGATTTATTTAGGCGACGAAACTTTCGTAGCTGAAATGCAGAAAAGAATAGGGAGGGAAAAAGACGATTTAAATATACCCAAGCAGCAAAAACGACCGATTGCAAAACCTTTGTCTGAAATTGCCGCGCAGTACAAAGACCGGAAAGCGGCGATTATTGCTGCTTACAAAACAGGCGTATACAGCCAGCGAGAAATTGGAGAGTTCTACCAATTGCATCCAACGACGATCGGGGTCATTGTTCGCAAGAATAAGAATTCTTGATTCTGTACCTGACCCTATTTTTTTCTCTATTGTGCATACAAAGCCAAGGAGTCCTGGTTGTCCGGGATCGGGCCATTGCCGTGAGTCTACGTCGGCCATGGCTGAACAATTCATTCAAGCTGATGCCGCGTAATTCCGGTGTTAGATCACAGAAACAATGAAGTATCAAAAAGGAGAAGTAATGCAACAAAAGAGACATCGAATTCAGTTTCCAAAGCCAGAGTCATCTTCACTTAATCAAGATGAAGCCTATTTTTACCTTCAAGACTCCGGCGGGCAAAGAAAAATTAAGTTTCATGACTATGACGAGATCTATCAAGTACAAGGATTGTACGAGCAATTATTTTATGACCGCCTAAAATGTACATCTCCGGATAAAGTGACGTCTATTCTTGAATCGTCAGTCAGGCAGTCAGATGATAATTTTGCAGAACTGCGCGTATTGGATTTAGGTGCAGGTAATGGCATGATGGGAGAAGCGCTTAAGAAGCATGGGGTGTCCCGTTTAATCGGGGTGGATATTATTCCTGAGGCGTATGATGCCACTATCCGGGATAGGCCAGGCTTGTACGATGCGTATTATGTAGAAGATTTCACCCGGTTAAACGAAGAGAAAAAAGAAGATATCGCATCATGGCAATGTGACTGCATCGTAACGGTTGCCGCCCTTGGCTTCGGCGATATCCCGGCGAAGGCATTTATTGAAGCTTTCAATATTATCAAAGAACAAGGCTGGGTGGCCTTCAATATCAAAGAGACATTTCTTGATAATAGCGATAAAACCGGGTTCTCAAAAATGATAAGAGAGCTACTTGCCTCAGAATTTCTTGATGCTTACCATATTGAGCGCTATCGGCACAGACTGTCTATTGAAGGGGAGCCGCTTTATTACTTTGCGATCGCTGGCCGTAAGAATACCGATGTGCCGCCAGAATTTCTGGAATCAGCAGGCATTATGGTCTAATAAGACGTTACACCGGACGACAATTCCGCTGTGTTCCATTGCCGCCGGCGAACTGAGTCGTTAGCCGCTCACACGCATACTTCAGTGAACATCCGTCGAATCATTGCGCTAATCTTACTCCTGACGGCAGTCACCGCCTGCAGCGCAGTAAGGCTGCAGCTTTGTGTATCCGGGCAGCAGGCCGCAGTCCAGGAATTGCTGTATTTCGGTGCGGAAAAGCCATCGGGGCGCGTAACGCCAGAGGACTGGGCGCAGTTTCTCAGAGAAACCGTGACCCCCAGATTTCCTCAAGGTTTTACCGTATGGCAAGCCTCAGGACAGTGGTTATCCGCCTCAGCCGGCATAGTCCAGGAGCCGTCTTACGTACTGAGCTTGGTACATCCCGTTGGCGCTTCTTACGAATCCGCAATTCGTGAGATTGTTGCTGCGTACAAGACCCAGTTCCAACAAGAAGCTGTACTGCAGGTCAAGTCGAATGTCTGCATGGCATTGTAGGCAATCCCAGCATGCCGCAGCTAACAATTTGGAGTACGGGTGACCAGGCTGGAATTTTTGAATGCTTTATACTATGCACTCTCCGGAGATGGCGGAGAGGCGAAACTGTCGCAAATCATGTGTGGATTCACTGCACAAATTGCCGTAAAAATAATCTTTAGCGCAGGATGTTTTTATATCATCGAATGAGGATCTGATCGAATGGCTTATACAGAATACAAAATTTTGCATGTGACCGAGGGCGGGCTGGGTACGATTTTTCTCGGTGCTTCAGGTTTGCCGCTTAAAAGACTGGAATCCATATTGAACAAAGAAGCTGCCGATGGCTGGCAGCTTGTATTTCAACTGGTTGAACAGAAGCGTTTTATGCTGTTCTGGAAGCGTGAAGCCATCATTATTACCCTTGGACGCTAAGTATCTGGTATTGAGGCGCATATGTTATCCGCGAGTGAAGTGAACGCAGAGGAAGAGCGTATCCGCGGATTGGTTCGGCAACTGCCGGATGATAAAAGATTCGTTTTTTTTCAGGAAGCTGAGAAACGCTTGAAAGATCCGGATACCTATGCAACCCTGAACTATCTTCTCATTGCCGGTCTGCACCATTTCTATCTGGGAAACTGGCTGCGCGGTTTGACCAATCTGGCCATTTTTCTGATCGGTATTGTTATGCTGTTTACCCCGATGATTATTGTGGGCATCCTGCTTATTCTGACCGTCAGCGTGATCGAGCTTTATGCGCTGTTTAAATCACAGATTATTGTCCAGGCGCATAACAATGCCGTAATGAAAAAGATTTACCAGGAAATAACTAGCAGCAGCCGAATGTAATGCAGGCCTTGCGTAGTTTCGCATAATCACTGTTTTTTCCTGAGTTTCTGGCGTAGCCAGCGCCATACGTAGCTATCCGGTACAGCTTCACCCGTCATGATGTAGGTCAATATTTTCGGGTTGTTCAAAATCTCGGATAGCGTGCCTCTGGCGCTGGGCCGGCCGCAGAAAAGGATATGATCCTGATGTTTGATGTGTAGGGTGGAATCAGGAAGCAGATGAGGGATGTTGTCGCGCAATAACATTAAGGGCACGAGATCAAGTTTGATGTCCCGGTCGCCGGGATCCCGTCCCAGGTGATCAAGCGATAGGGTCCAGCCTTGGGAAACAAGCGCAGCTACCGCCGGGGCAGAATGTGCATGAATGGCAACGGACCAGGTTTCAGGCACCTGTTCTCCCACAATGCTGACCAGGTGAGCGATCAACTGATTGGCCCAGGCATTGGTCTGAGTGCGCGCCAGATAGAGAAACTGCGCAAGCAGTGGCGATATCATGTGCGCCAGGCATTCGTGCGCGATAATATTGCTTGGCTGCATGGAAATGTCAGCTTTGAAATGCTCGAACAGAAGGTCGTTGTAGCGTTTGTTTTTGCGGATAACCACGAACAAATCCGGATTCATTTCACGTGCGGTGATGACGATAGACAGGTTGTTGATATCGTTATCGGTTCCGGCAACGATGCCAACCGCATCCCTGATGCCTGCTTCTTCCAGCGTACCGGCCTCGGTGCCGCTGCCAAGAATGCAGTTTTCACATCCGGTCAGTTTGGGGTTGGCTTCAACAATGGCCGTGGTGATATGCGCGCGCTGAAGATTTTTTACGACAGACTTGCCAAAGCGTCCGTAACCGCAGACCACCCATTTGCCGATAGGCGGACAAACCGGTGACTGCAGGATGTGCCCGGGAATACCGGTCAGCCATTCATGCAGCAGATAGATGCCCAGCGCATGGACTTCCATGGCCAGTTGATCGCCAAACAGCGTGTACGGGTTGATGATGTGATCGGTGCCGAAAGAGGCCATATTTGCTGTCGTATCCACATTCTCGGCACGGCCCAGCACCATCAGTGACGGGTTTATGAGCTTAACCGAAATAGCTATCGCAAGGTTTGCATGGTCATTGTTCGTAAGCGCTGCTACTCCGGCGCACAGAGGATGCTTGATTCCTGCCCTGATCAATGTGTCGGGCAGGCGTGCATCTGCGCACAGTGCCGGGATATCATACTGAAAATCTTCCAGTTCAAGCTCACTGATCCTGAGTTGCTGAATCTCAATGACGACTGCGCGTATATGCTTGCGGTCCAGCGCGTTAACCAGCAGGCTGCCGGTTTCTCCATAGCCACAGATAATATAGAAGGGCTCACTGATCCGTTTGACTGATTTGGTGAACCGCGAGCTTCTGACGGCAATTCTCAGGTTTGCATCTTGCACCAGTGTGATAATCGTACCGATGGCATAGAACCAGACAATGACGGTCAGATAAATAGAGAATGCCATCCATAAGCGTTGCGCAGTGCTGAATTCGTGCGGCACTTCGCCGAAGCCGATTGTCGTGGCGGTGTAGCTGATAATATAAAAGGCCTGAAACAGCGACAGATGCGAAACCTTGCCGTCGATTTCTATACCCGGCATCAGTGTCAAGCCGCCGACTGCGATGCTGAAGCTGATGATTACTGCGATTAGTGGCGTGCGCATGCGCCGCAGAATCAGAAATACGATGTTATTCATTGTCGAATTCCGGCTTTGATGAGCGCCCAGACAATATTGCCGGGCTGTTTACCGGCGCAGGTTGATCGTTTCGGCAATCAGAAGAACGACCGATACGATATTCGCCAGCAATGCACCGCCGGATAAGGAAACGACATGATTAATCATGGCGATTTCTTCAGGTGCATCGCTGATCAGCGCATACAGAATAGCCGCAGCGATCAGGTGCAGATCCGCGACCAGGCTGGTAGCCAGGTGAACGGCGCCAATCTGGGTGCGGTCGCCGAATTTCAATACAGTGGCGATGAGGCTGACAATAATGGCGGCATATAATTCATAGGGATGATGGTGCGCGGGATTATCGATGTCGCCGACAAAAAAACCGTAATTCAGTGACAGCGCAAGCACAATAAAGAAGCCGAAAACTACTTTTTCAAGATTCATGACAGATTTTGATACAGAGTGAATGATCTTTAGAACCTGTTCAAGATCTCACTGAAGGGCGCATTGCGGCGTTAAAATCGAACT
>CAZTCY010000112.1:0-7964 GCA_964612715.1 uncultured Nitrosomonas sp.
TAGCATAAGCTTCCTCTTCTAAAACTTCCACCACAATCGGCATATATCCATGATCTTTACCACACAACTCAGCACATTGTCCGCGATAAATACCTGGCTTGTCCGCCGTAAACCACGAATCCCTAATAAATCCCGGAATAGCATCCTGCTTGACACCCAGAGCTGGCACCCACCAAGCATGAATCACATCGTTAGCTGTCAATATCACACGTACTTTTTTTCCAACCGGAACAACCAGATTATTATCCACTTCCAACAAATAATTTTCGCCTTTAGGCTCTCTGTTTTCCAGCTGTGCTCTTGGTGTAGATAACTTACTATAGAAGCTTATTCCTTCACCTTCACCCTGCAGATAATCATAGCCCCACATCCACTGATATCCCGTCGCTTTAATGGTCATATCCGGACTGGATGTATCTTTCATAGCAATAACGGTTTTTGTTGCAGGCCATGCCATAGCGATAAGTATCAGACACGGAATCACAGTCCATATCACCTCAACAGTAGTGCTGTGATGAAAATTGGCAGCCTTATAACCGAGTGACTTGCGATGTTTCAATACCGAATAAAACATCACACCAAATACCCCTATAAATATAACCAAACAAATCCACAAAAGCGCGATATGCTGATCATAAATATCTTGTGCTATCACGCTCTGCGGTTCGGGAAAGTTATATTTAGACCCTACCGCCATGCTTGAATATAAAGCAAGAGCGGACATTCCCACCAGGGTTGCTACTGATTTATTTCTCATATTTTCCCCCACATGATTATTGCTAATTTTTAATTCCAGACATCGCACACTGTCACACAAAATCAGCTTCTTTTGTCCGAAGCTGTGAACAGGAGCCATAGGCCAGAATCTCATCTTGTAAAAAAATAACCATACTACGATCGGCGACATGATGTTTTCGTTAGCCGAAAATTTTTATTATCCAAAACCTTATTCTTTCTAGTCAAAGATAACATTCAATACTGCTAAATCGAATATAAATTTTAGCATGCCACAAATCCTCAAACAAGGGAAAATCATGATTTTTATAGCAATATTCCCCTGTTTATAAAGTGGTATTGTGAAAAATACAATCTCCGAAAAACCTTTACGAGACATCAAATTTTTTCTTTTTTCCACTATCGTAATTACCCTTTTATTAGTCTGTGTCCACTCGACCTTCCAGATAGCCCTCCTATTCTTAACAGAAGTTAAAAATAGAAATTAACGAGTTAATTGAGCAAGTTTTTGTTTTGGTGTTATTTTGGTGTTATTCAGCGGAGTCTACTTTTAAAATACAGATTTACGTCGCTCAATTAAGCATCGTCACATAGGTCTGTTTTTTCGGGATGAAAACAAGATTTATAAGATAGATGATCCATTCTTTTGTACAATCTGAAACAATCCCATATCTATCCGCATGAAAGCTATGCAGGTATTCAATCGAATCGTGTCTTTGAAAAAGAAGGTATAAACGCGATTAACAATAGCTTTCAGCTTGATTTAAATAAACGGGATAGGATCAAGAATAAAATAAGTTACTTGGTAAGAAGTACGAAAAAAGACTTATAGTAGTCATCAGAGTAATGTAATCAGGAAATCAAATGATTCTACTGAAAAAACCATCGCAATGGTTTTTGCACTCCCATCAATTAATAAAATGGATTGTCCCGATTAATGGGTTCCGTGCGGCAATTTTGTTTTCAAGTGTGCTGTTGACTGCCTGCGCGCTAGGTCCGGATTATAAACGCCCTGTAATAGAAGTGAACGAGCAGTTTCGAATGAATCTGAATGAGGGCGTATCTATTGCCACGCTGTCCTGGTGGGAATTTCTCAAAGATGAAACATTGCAACAGCTGATTATCGAGGCCCTGATCAACAATCAGGATCTTAAACATGCTGCGGCACTTGTGACAGAATATCAGGCACGCGCCAATATCACCCGCATGGACTTTCTTCCCAATATGGATGTTGAAGCTAATGCACCTTTCTTTGGCAAATTGGGGGGATTTCCAAGGGCCGGTTTTCCGACACCTTTTAATTATTTTGGCACTACCGCGCTGAACTGGGAAATAGATATTTGGGGGAGAATCCGCAGAGCGACAGAAGCCGCGCGCGCCGATGTATTTGCACAGGAAGAAAATCGTCGGGCGATCATACTTCTGTTGATCAGTGCGGTAGCGCAGACTTATTTCGATTTGCTGCAAAATGATGAACAACGAAATATTGCGCTTCACGCATTGGCTTCGTGGGAAGAATCAGTGGCTATTTCCCAGGCACAACTGAAGGTAGGTCTTATTCCACGGATTGATCTCGATCAGTTCGAGGCCGAACGGGCAAATGCCGCGGCACTTGTAGCGGAATTCGAACGATTGATTGTACAAAAAGAAAATGCATTGAATGTACTATTAGGCCGGAATCCGATCCCTATACTCAGAAAGCATTCTCTGGCTCAACAACATATTCCACCTGAAATACCAGCCGGATTACCTTCTGAACTGTTACAGCGTCGGCCCGATATTCTAGGGGCTGAACAAATGCTGGCAGCCGCAACGGCTCGTATTGGTATGACAAAAGCAATGCGCTTTCCCCGGTTCACTATTACCGGTATGCTTGGTGTGGCCAGTCCAGCATTGTCTAATCTATTAACCTTCTCGGACACAAAATTTGGCGCAGGTGGAATCGGTCTGGCGGCACCATTGTTTAATGCACAGATACTGGGGATCGAACAACGCGCGGCCGAAGCCCAGGTCAATCAGGCGCTGGCGAGCTACAACCAGACGATTCTGATTGCCTTCAAAGAAGTCGAGGATGCACTGATAGCAATCCGTACTGCCAGTGAGCAGCGTAAAGCCCGGCAGCAACAGGTGGAAGCACTCCAGTCGGCATTACATGTCGCAGATTTACGTTATAGAGGAGGTATCACCAGTTATGTCGATGTATTACTTGCTAAACGTAACTTATACCAGGCCAAGTTTTCACATACTGACGCGCATCGTCTGCATCTTGTATCAATCGTGCAATTGTACAAAGCCTTGGGCGGCGGATGGCAGCCTGAGGATGAATTTAGAGAATAATTCAAGTTCTGAAATCTTCCCGGCATGCCGGAAAAAAACCGAAAAAAGCTGATTAAATACCACCATGATGATTTTTCAAATACTGTCGGCAAAAATGCAATTACATCACAACACTATAAAATCGCTGATCTGGACAGTGTTCATTGGAATATGTTTAATACTGTCCGTGGGCTGCTCAACAGACCAGCCTTCCGATATTTCGTCTCCGCCGCCGGAAGTGGAAGCTATTACGGTAACCGCACAAACCATACCGGATGAACCCGAATTTATCGGAAGAGCTGAAGCCTTCCGTCCTATCGAAGTCCGCGCCCAGGTTCCCGGAATAATCAAAAAAGTTTATTTTACTGAAGGTCGCAATGTCAAAACAGGTGACAAATTATATTTGATTGATCCGATTCCATATAACGCAATCTATCAGGCCTTGAAAGCCAAGGTAGCACAACAGAAAGCGCGTTTGGTACAAACCCAACGAAATCTTGCGCGCGTAAAACCTCTGCTTGAGGAGCAAGCAGTCAGTCAGAAAGATGTCGATGATGCGATAGCGGATGTCTTAAGCGCTGAGGCTGCGCTGGATGCCGCGCAGAATGATGTCGTCAAAGCTAAATTTGATTTGGATAACACGCTCATTGTTGCACCTGTCAATGGTCGAATCGGCCGCAGTAATTTTTATGAAGGCCAGCTCATTTCAGCGCAGACTACGTTGCTGAATACGATCGATCAACTTGATCCGATGTATGTCAGCGTCAACGTGCCGGAGAGTTATCTTCTGCGGCGGCGTAAAGAATTGGCGGAAAAAAAAGTTGAAAGACCGGAGCTTTATCAATTGCGTGGTGTGATGACTTTTGCGGATGGCAGTGTATATCCGGAAGAAGGTGTACTCGATTTTGCCGCAGTGACGATACGTGCCGAAACCGGAACGTTGCAAGGCCGGTTTACATTTCCCAATCCGACTGGAAATTTTTCTCCCGGACAATCGGATTTCCTCCCCGGGCAGTTTGTCAGTGTCCGGCTTAAAGGATATAAACGGTTAGATGCCATATTAATACCGCAACGCGCCGTGCAGCACAGTACAAATGGCGCGTTTGTTTATGTTATCGATGACACGGATAAAATAGAATTACGTCAGGTACAGGCAACCACGTGGTACGACAATAGCTGGCTCATCGAGAACGGGCTCAGGCCAGGTGAAAGAATCATGGTGGCTGGTTTTCACCGGGCTCAGCCGGGCATTTATGTTACGGTTATTTCAAGCAATGCTTCCGAAAATAAGCATAACAATCAGGAAATACCATGAGTCCACGTTTTTTTATTGACCGTCCGATTTTCGCATCGGTTTTATCCATTCTTATTATTGTAATCGGCCTGGTTTCCGCCCAGAAACTTCCAATAACCCAGTTTCCGGAAATTACTCCGCCGATGATACAAATCGAGGCGGACTATCCCGGCGCCAGTGCGGAAGTTGTCGCCGAATCGGTAGCGCGTCCGATCGAAATTCAATTGCCAGGAATTGATAATCTGCTCTACTACGATTCTACAAGCACAAATGATGGTCATATGGTTATACGATTGACCTTCGAAATCGGTACAGACATCGATATCGCCCAGGTTCAAACGCAGAACCGGCAAAAACTGGCTGAACCTCAATTACCGGAAGAAGTGCTGCGGCGCGGCGTCACGGTTAAAAAAATGTCGCCCAATCTACTGGCAGTTATCGCGCTCAACTCAACCGATCCCAGGCACGATCCAGTCTATATCTCCAATTACGCACTGATCCAAGTACTCGATAATATCAAACGGCTCCCAGGTGTGGGCGATGCGATTGTTTATGGTGCGCAAGATTATGCGATGCGATTGATACTCGACCCCGTGCGCATGGCCCAACTTAATGTTACGCCAACAGAAATCGCCAATGTCGTGCGCGAACAAAACAGGGATTTCCCGGCAGGTCGAATAGGCCGCGAACCAACCAGCAAAAAAACCGAACTCACAATTCCTGTCATCACAAAAGGTCGCATGAGTGATGTCAAGGAATTCGAAGAAATGATCATTCGCGCTTACCCGGATGGTTCCATGGTTCGCATGCGCGATGTAGCGCGAGTCGAGCTCGGTGCGCAGTCGTATGATCTTGAAGGGCGTTGGAACGGGACACCTAATACATTTATTCTGACCTTTCTGTCTCCCGGCGCTAACGCACTTGACACAGTGAAAAGAGTACGGGATGAAATGGTTCGATTATCGACCGGGTTTCCAGCAGGCATGTCGTACGACGTGCCTTACGACACCACGCAATTTATTGAGGTTTCTATCGAAGAAGTCTTTCAGACATTGATTGAAGCAGCAATCCTGGTCATTTTAGTGGTGTTCCTGTTTTTACAAAGCTGGCGCGCAACGCTGATACCCGCAGTAACCGTACCGATCTCGTTAATTGGTACGATGGCGGGCATGTATGCACTTGGTTTCTCGATCAACACGCTCACACTGTTTGGTATGGTACTCGCCATTGGTATTGTGGTCGATGATGCGATTATTGTTGTGGAAAATGTCGAACGTAATATGACGCAGGGTGGACTTTCGCCCAGAGCTGCGGCGATTAAAGCGCTGGACGAAGTGACAGGCGCGATTATCGCGACAGTACTGGTTTTGGCCGCGGTTTTCATTCCTGTCGCTTTTCTTGAAGGAATCACCGGGCAGATGTACAAGCAATTTGCCATTACAATAGCCGTATCGGTCGCAATCTCAGGTTTCACCGCGCTGACGCTGAGTCCCGCACTTTGCGCACTGATCCTTAAACCCAAACACGGTGAATCCAAGGGATTCTGGAGGGTTTTTGACAAGACATTTGATTGGATGCAGACGCGCTATGTCGATACGGTCGGCTTAGTATTAAAACGTTCTTTTGTATCACTAGCGATTTTTGTCGCGTTGATTGTGATTATGGTCGGAATGTTTAAGGCTATTCCAAAAGGTTTCCTGCCCGATGAAGATCAAGGTTATTTTATAACAATCTTTCATTTGCCTGAAGGTGCTTCAAAATCCAGGACAACTGAAGTAGTCTCGAAAATCGAAGCCTATTTCCAATCAAACCCAGCCATTCACTCTACTGATGCACTGGTTGGACAGAATTTTATATTCAACACCCGTGGTGCCAATCAGGCAACCATGTTTGTGCCATTGAATCACTGGAACGAGCGTAAACATTCGGGTCAGCAGGCATCTGGATTAATAGCCGCTGCATTTGAAGAATTTGCCAAGATTCCCGATGCGTTGATCCTCGCGTTCAATCCACCGTCGATACCCGGCCTGGGAACCACAGGTGGTTTTTCATTACAATTGCAAGACCCATTGGGGCGGGATTTTGCCGAATTTGCGGATATGGTACAGGTTTTCGCAACCAAAGCGGAGGAACACCCGGCAATAGCCGCTGCCAGCACAAATTTTCGTATCAACACGCCCAGACTGTTTGCGCATATTGATCGTGAAAGGGCTAAATCGCTTGGTGTTCCAGTATCGGATGTATTCGACACCCTGCAAGCTTATTTTGGTAATTTGTATATCAATGATTTTGTTAAATTCGGCCGTGTTTATCGCGTGCAAACCGAAGCACCTGCTGAATATCGATCCAGTCCTCAAGATATCAGTAAGATTTTTGTACGTACACAGAACAATGCCGAGCAAACAATGATTCCTCTCGACACGATTGTCTCAACCAGTTTCAATAGCGGCCCCGATCCTGTAACACATTTCAACGGATTTAATTCTGCACTACTGCTCGGCGCTGCCGCTCCAGGCTACAGTTCTGGCCAGGTTATCGAAGTGCTCGAGCAATTAGCCGAAGAAATACTTAAACCGAACGGTTATACCATCGATTGGGAAGGTATCTCCCTACAGGAGAAAATGGCCGGCGGTCAAACAATCCTGATACTGGCGTTCGCCTTGCTCATGGTTTTTCTGGTACTGGCCGCACAATACGAAAACTGGTCCACGCCTTTCGCGGTTATTCTGATTATACCTTTCGGTATATTAGGTGCACTGTTAGCCATCTGGATACGGGAATTAACCAATGATATTTATTTTCAGATTGGATTAATCACGCTGATCGGATTATCTGCAAAAAATGCAATACTGATTGTGGAATTTGCAAGCCAGCGATATGCTGAAGGCTTGTCACTGAGGCAAGCTGCGCTTGAAGCGGCGCGATTACGTTTCCGTCCGATCATTATGACCTCAATGGCATTTATTCTCGGCATTTTACCGCTTGTTATGGCATCCGGTGCAGGTGCAGCAAGTCGGCACGCGATTGGTACAGGTGTGTTTGGCGGCATGCTGGCAGCGACTTTCCTGGCCATTATTTTCGTACCGCTGTTTTTTGTGATCACCGCAGGATTTTCGCGTAAAGCGAAATTAAAGGCGGAACCATGACTGATGCAGAAGGAGAAATTCTGACCCTCGGCGAAGTCGGCGCATACCAGAAAACAGATCAACGTTCGGTCTATCGCCTTGCACAAAAAAACAAAGTCTATGCTTTCAAGTCTGAAGGCGCTTGGCGCTTTTGTCGCACTGAGCTTGACAACCGAATTACAGAAAGTATCAACAGAAAAAAGTCGAAGATCGAGTGAGCCTGAGTCCCCACCAGATTAACTATTGGATACCAAAAATCTAACTCGGAAATCTTATCTTTTGATTACAAGTTATTTGCTTGCTGCTTTCTTTACCAATCAATGTATTTTTCAGCAAGAAAATTGAAAGGAAGGATAGAATTTGTTTTATACAACCAGCCTACCTACTATAGGCCTGCTAATTTTAGACAGCGGCAAACTGCTTCTATATAAACTACTGTTTTATTTGGTAGGTCGTGCGCGATTCGAACGCGCGACCAACGGATTAAAAGTCCG
>CAZTCY010000113.1:0-7790 GCA_964612715.1 uncultured Nitrosomonas sp.
GCGGCGCGCATGGGCTGGCGCATATCGGCGTGATTGCGGCATTCGAAGAGCAGGGGCTTTATTTTGACCGCGTGGCGGGTACCAGCGCGGGCGCTATTATTGCCGTTGGACTGGGCGCCGGTTTTAATCCAAAGCATTTGCTCGGCCTGTTCAACAACGAGATGAAACCGCCGAAAATCATGACCTGGTTTCCGCGGGCGACGCAGTTTCATCTATGGGCGCTGTTTCGTTTTGGATTGATTGAACAGCGGTTTCGCAAATACCTGAAAAACCTCAGACTCGAACAACTGCTGCTGCCGGTGCATACAATTTCAGCGGATCTGATCAGTGGTCAGGCGGTTATTCGTTCAAACGGTGAAGCCGTCGGCTGCGTGCTTGAAAGCATCAATTATCCGGTATTCGGCAAACCCATCTGGCGCGACGGCCTTGCGCTGGTTGACGGCGGCGTGCTGATCAATGTGCCGAGTTCCGTATTGCGTAAACAACACGCAGACTACATCGTCGCCGTCGATGTCGGCACAAAACTGCACCCCGCATTCGGCAAAAATAATGCCGGAACACGCGCATCGGACATGCGGCATGTGGGTTATTTCGCCACGCTCAACCGCGTGCTTGAGGTCAGTTCGCATGAACTCGCCAAGCTGCATATGTCGGAAAGCGACTTTCTGATCACGCCGGATACCTCGGCATACCCATTCGCCGACTTTACCCGCGGCGAGCAACTTTTCGAAATCGGCTACAATGCCGCGCAAAAAGCCATGCCGGAATTAAAGCAGCGTTATGAGGATTTTGTGGAGATGAAATAAACTGGGATATTGAAGTGAGGAATACTTTGTATAAGTGTTTGATGCACGGCACAATAACAGAATATTCTCTTATCCTTCTTTTAGTCGGTGCGATAGTCATTACGCTGGTATGTTATTGCATTATCGCTTAAACGAGCGTCAGGCACGCCTTTCCATCTTCAGTTATTTGGGCTAGAATTCAGCCCAGTTCGAGAAAAGCAATATATCCATTTGATAATTATGGATAAAATACCTTAGTGCCGAAAGGGTTTTTTAAGTATCAGTCAAGGAGGGCACCGTATATGGCCGAATATCTCACCAAATCAGCCGCGCGCAATATTTTCTATGGTGGTTCAATTTTCTTTCTGGCGATTTTCACAGCTTTAACCATTCATACACATTTTTACATGGTGAATGTCGCGACCGATGCGTCCACACTCACAGAATCCGTGGTTCGAGGCAAGCATGTCTGGGAGCGCCATTCCTGCATCAATTGCCACTCACTGCTTGGGGAAGGTGCGTATTTCGCCCCTGAACTCGGTAATGTCTGGGTACGCTACGGGGGTAACCAAAGTGCTGAAGGCGCGCGCGCCGGACTTAAGGCCTGGATGCGCGCACAACCCACCGGAGCACCGGGGCGGCGGCAGATGCCTCAGTTCAACTTGTCTGAGCAAGAACTCGATGATCTCGTGGATTTTCTTGAATGGACCAGCCGCATCAATACGCTGGGTTGGCCTCCCGGTATTTCCGGTTAATCGTCCAAATTTTCCGGACAAGTTGCTGACAGATTTATTGATCAAGACGTCTTCATGGAGGCATGGCAATGAAGTATCACACGCAGGCACTCGCTTTTCCTTATTTTATCGCTGCACTGGTTTTATTTCTGGTTCAGGTTCTGGCCGGCATTCTGGCTGGCACCGTTTATGTGTTTCCTAACTTTCTGTCTGAAGCAGTGCCTTTTCATATCCTCCGGATGATCCACACCAATGCGTTGTTGGTCTGGCTGTTGCTGGGCTATTTTGGCGCCAGTTATTTTTTGATTCCGGAAGAAAGCGAGCGGGAAATTCACAGCCCCAAGCTGGCCTGGCTGCAACTGGGCATTTTCGTTTTTGCCGCACTGGCTGCGGTGGTCAGTTATCTTTCGGGCGTGCATGAAGGACGGGAATTTCTGGAACAGCCTTTCTGGGTCAAGGTTTTGATGGCCATTGCTTTCGTGGTATTTATTTACAATGTCACCATGACCGTGCTGAAAGGCCGGAAGACGGTGGTGTCTGTCGTGCTGCTGCTGGGTTTGTGGGGTGCGGCCATTTTCTTCATGTTTGCGTTTTACAATCCCGATAATCTTGCCGTCGATAAATTGTACTGGTGGTGGGTGGTGCATGTCTGGGTGGAAGGCGTATGGGAGCTGATTATGGCGGCCATGCTGGCATTCCTGCTGATCAAGCTGACCGGTGTCGACCGTGAAGTGATCGAGAAGTGGTTGTATGTTATTGTCGGTTTTTCGCTGTTCAGCGGCCTGCTGGGCACCGGCCACCACTATTACTGGATTGGCGCACCGGAATACTGGCACTGGATCGGCATTATATTTTCGTTTCTGGAAGTTGTTCCATTCTTTGCCATGATGATCTGGGCTTTTTATCTGGTCAAAAAAAGCGGCCGGGATCACCCTAACAAAGCGGCTATTCTCTGGAGTCTGGGTTGCCCGGTTATGGCGTTTATCGGTGCCGGATTGCTCGGCCTGATGCACAGCTTTCCGTCAATCAACTTCTATACGCATGGAACCCAGCTGACCGCCGCGCACGGACACCTGGCGTTTTACGGTGCCTATGTGATGCTGAATCTGGCGTTCTTCACCTATGCGCTGCCCGCATTGCGCAAAGTGCAACCTTTCAATCAAATGTTGAACATATGGAGTTTCTGGCTCATGAATGCCGCCATGATTGGTATTACGTTTGCACTGATATTCGCCGGGGTACTGCAGACACACCTGCAGCGGGTACTGGAAATGGGTTACATGCATGTGCAGTCGCAACTTGAATTGTTTTACTGGTTGCGCCTGGGCGCCGGGGTGTTTTTCATCATTGGTGCGTTGATGTTCATTTATGCGGCATTAGGGCCTGTGCGCGAACGAATCCCGGCGCCAAGGCACGTACACTAACGTCCGGTGATTGATAACGAAGCGGGACAAGTGGTGAAAGCGGCAATCAACGCAGCGCATAACCGGCCGGTGACGGCGTCCATTCCATTTTACCGGCCATCCGGTAACGAGTGCGCATTGTTTGAAGCGGCCTACCGCGAAGGCTTGCCACTGCTGATCAAAGGGCCGACCGGCTGCGGCAAAACCCGGTTTGTCATGCATATGGCCGCACGGTTGGGGCGGCCGTTGCACACGGTTTCCTGCCACGACGATTTGACTGCGGCGGATTTGACCGGGCGTTATTTGCTGCAGGGCGGCGAAACAAAATGGGTGGACGGGCCGCTGACACGTGCCGTGCGCGAGGGTGGCATCTGTTATCTGGATGAAATTGTGGAAGCGCGCAAGGATGTGACGGTCGTGCTGCATCCATTGACAGACGACCGCAGGATTCTGCCGCTGGAGCGTACCGGCGAACTGCTGCACGCGCCGGATCAATTCATGCTGGTCGTGTCTTACAATCCGGGGTATCAGAATATTCTTAAATCCCTGAAGCCGAGCACGCGCCAACGCTTTATTTCCATTAGTTTTGATTTTCCGCCGCCAGCTGTCGAGGCTCAGATCATCGCTGCCGAGAGCGGTTTGCCCGAACCGCAATGCGCCGCCCTGGCCGCTTTGGCGCAACGGTTGCGCGCATTGAAAGATGTTGATCTGGAAGAAGTCGTGTCGACACGTTTGCTGATCTACTGCGCCACGCTGCTGAAAAATGGTTTTGACCCGTATCAGGCTGCCGAAGCCGCGCTGGTGGAACCCTTGTGTGATGACCCGGATGTTAAACAGGGACTACTGGAACTGATTCGCGCGACTTTCGATCCGTCATGAAATGGCTCGAATTCGCCGAGCTGGAAGAACAAGCAGGTCATTTCTGGCATCGGATGGTTGGCAAAACCGCCAGCTATCCGTGTTACCCGGAGGCCGCAGTAGCGCTGGATGACGTGCGCGCTGCGCTGGGTGTTTTTTTTCGTGGATTGGGTGGCGCGCCGGGTATAGGTATTATTGCCGGAACGCCGCAATCGTCGGGACATCGTCTGGCATTACGCCAGCGCCTCGGTCTGATGCAGGAATCGCTGGTTCAAATCGAATGCAGCGCAGAACGCATGCAGTTGCCGGAAACATTGGCTTATTTTCAGGACAATACCCTGAACCGGCAGCATTATTTCTGGCTCGCTGCGTTTTTCGCCACAACGCATGATTCCGATTATCCGTTACTACCCGAATATTCCGATCCCTTACAAGCCGATCTGGCTTTTTTACACCAGGCTTACTGGGCGAGCATCCGTACCTGTGAGCGGTACCCTGGTTTGGCACACAATTACCACAGGCTTTGCGCAACCATCCGGGAACAACGCCCGCAGCGGCCGCTGACGCTCCAGGAGCAGGCTGTCGATGTGGTGATCCAGGCAATGCTGGGCGCGCAAACGCAACCGCAACCGCATGTGCTGGGAGAGGACTTCCTGCAGGCCATCCGGCAACCCGCGCCTGATTTGACGCAATGGCAGGCCGTCAAGCATTACCGTACCTTTCTGCCGGTGCCACTATGGGGCCGGATGCGCACATACCTGAAATCCGGGAATGCCGAGCCGGATAGGGATGAGAGCATTGGCGATAGCGCGGAGACTGGTGAGAAACAGCGTACCAAGAAAAGCCGCCGGGAAAATCAGGATCAAAGCATGCGCGATGATCCGCTGTTGCTGAATCGCTTCGAGAAAATGATGAGCTGGTCGGAGATGGTCAACGTCAACCGGGCAGTGCAAGACGATGATGAAGATGCCGCCAAAGATGCAGCGCAAGCACTCGAAGAAATCACACTCAGTACCCATGAGCAACGCGCCGCGACCCGGCTGAAATTTGATCTGGATTTATCGCCGGACGATGTAAATCCGGCTGCATTGATTGCCGAACTGGCCTATCCGGAATGGGATTTCAGACGCAAGCAATATCATGCCCGGCAATGCCGGATTATTTTCCAGCATGCGATGGAAGGCAACGAGCACTGGGAGCCTGATTTTCAGGCGAGAAAGCGTTTTCGTAAAATCCATCGTCAATTCGAAGCGCTGCGGCCCAAACGTGAAATACTGCATCGCCAATTGGATGGCGCTGAGCTGGACATGGATGCATTGGTGCGTGCGCAATGCGACTTGTATGCGACAGGAGATAGCTCGGATCGGATCTATCTGGATACACGGCAGCAGGCGCGTGATTTAAGCGTCGCCATTCTGATCGATGTCTCCTTGTCCACGGACAGCTGGATTGGCGGGCGGCGTATTCTCGATATTGAGAAAGAAGCATTAATCACGCTTGCAACAGGGCTGGCCACATGCCGGGATACCTTCGCCATTTACACGTTTACTTCACGCAAGCGGGATTATGTGCGTGTGACCAGCGTAAAAGATTTTAACGCGCCGTTTAATGCGCAGGTGCTGCGGCGCATCACGGCATTGCGCCCGGGGTATTACACCCGCATGGGTGCTGCTTTGCGCCATACCCGGTACCTGCTGAGCCAGCGTCCGGAACGTCATCGCCTGATTCTGCTGTTGACCGACGGCAAGCCGAATGATCTGGATTATTATGAAGGCCGCTATGGTGTTGAGGATACCCGGCAGGCTGTCATAGAAGCGCGCCATGCCGGTTTGTCAGTCTTTGGCATCACGATAGACCACACAGCACAGGATTACTTTCCCTATCTGTTCGGCAGAGGCGGCTATGCAATCATCGCCCGGCCGGATCGACTCTCTCAGGTATTGCCGGAGATTTATCAGCAATTAATCCGGTGATGGATTAATTGCCGCCATAACCTATTCAAAATAGACACGCGCAGTATTAACGGAGTTGTTTGAATAAAGACCTTGGATTCCGTCAGTGTGAATAATCAAAAACATTAAGTGCAGGCACTTATTTCTATAAATTTTTTAGGTATTTCTCTACCGGAAAAATCTGGGATAATTGAGTGGCTTTATTATTGTATTCAATCACTCGACACAAGGAGTCAGTATGTCCAATACATTGATCCAGCCTTATTTAATATTCGGTGGGCGCTGTGAAGAAGCGCTCGAATTTTATCGCATCGCACTCGGTGCTCAGATTGATATGCTGATGCGCCACAAGGACAGCCCGGAAGCACCGCCGCCAGGCATGCTGCCAGCAGGGTTTGAAAACAAGGTAATGCACGCCAGTTTCCGTATCGGCGGCCATGTACTGATGGCCTCGGATGGCTGCGAGCAAGGCCAGGAATTCAAAGGTTTCTCGTTATCGATTGCGGTTACCGATACCGCTGAAGCGGAGCGCTATTTCACTGCGCTGTCCGATGGCGGTACGGTGCAAATGCCGCTGACTAAAACGTTCTGGTCACCATGCTTCGGCATGCTTACCGATCGTTTTGGCATCAGCTGGATGATCAATGTTCTGGCAGACGGGTGCGAGGGGTAATTTTGATGAGAGTGATCAACTACTGAACCAGCTACGCAAGGAACTACAACCATGAACACACTGTGCCAACAATTGCTGAAGGCGTTTGAAACCCTGTCAGAACCGTTACAACAAGAAGCGCTTCGCTATATTCAATACCTCAAACTGTAAATGGCCCAGCCATCGCAAGCGCATGACAAGCAAGACGATGAGTCCAATGGCGCAAAGCTGGCGCAGTTAATGGAAGAGGCATCGAAAAAGAATCTTTTTGCCGATATTAAAGACCCTGCAGCCTGGCAGCGGGAGATTCGTAAAGATCGACCTCTGCCGGGTAGGGAGTAGCACTGTACCCCTATGTGTCAGGATCTTTTGCCGCTGGACATAAAAAACGACACGAGACATACGAGTTAATATTTGGGAAAATTATGACTAAAGCTGATGATATGGTCAAAAAATTGAATATAATCAATGCCTTATTGTACAAGGCAGGCGGTGAAATTATCGGATGGATTAATGCGTTAGCAGACACCGAGCTCCAGCAGGAAGCTGTTGATGCGATGAATGAGTCTGTCTGGACTTGAACCAGCAATAAAACAACTAAAAATGCTGGCCAATTTATGTCTAAACACGATCGACAGTAGAAATATAATTTATTGATTGATATATAAATAACTGTGATTCGGTGGGAATCGAACCTGGGTCTGCTTTTAGAACCAGATAGTAACACTTTGGCCATGATGGCGTAAATTCGACGACTTGGCCGCCTTGGCCAAGATACCCAAGCCCTCACAGTGCTCACGCTACGCAACAGAGCCTGCTGGTTCACCTCACGAGCCGCTCTTCTTGGAAAATTCTTCGGAAATCAGCCATCTGACGTTGCTGCCTTGAAAATTTTGCATTATTCTGTCGTGGTTTGTTCCAAATTAGCCATTACCATGTCTAAAAGTACCCATGAGGGCGAGATCCTCACCATCAAGCAGGTTGCCGTCTACCTGAAGGTCACGGAACGGACGATCTACAGGCTGGCAGCAGCCAAGAATATCCCGGCGTTCAAGGTCGGTGGAACGTGGCGTTTTTCGCGCATCGACATCGATCGCTGGATCAAGCAGCAATCGACTGGCAAGCCGGAACGTACCACGAGCGGGACATTGCACAAGGGGGAGCCCAAGTAATGCTGGGACTGACACTACGAGAAGAATTCCGGGGCAAACGCCTCAAGGGCACAGCCATCGAGCTGTCCAACGATCAGCACACTGGTGCAACCCAGATTGCGGCCAAGCAGTTTTTAGAGATCACCTATCCCACGCACGATCTACTGAAGGGCATCGAGGCCGTCGGCCCCAACCAAGGCCGCCCCGTGGTTGTGATCGGCGAACGTGGCCTCGGCAAGTCGCACTTGATGGCCG
>CAZTCY010000114.1:0-7712 GCA_964612715.1 uncultured Nitrosomonas sp.
GGCGCCTCGCCCTACGGGCCAGCCTTACGGCTGTTCGCTGCGCTTTGCTTGCGTCATTCAATTTTGCCTTGCACTGCATCTCTTGATCGAGATATTGAACAGGTTCTAAATCAAAATGTGATTAACAACTGGAAGATAAAATATGGCACGCATAACTGTTGATGATTGTTTAATGAGAATACCGAATCGTTTTGATATGACGCTTGCTGCAACAGCGCGTGCCAGGCAGTTGGCAATGGGTGCAACACCCATGATTGAAGCCGCGCGTGACAAATCCACCGTTATCGCCCTGCGTGAACTTGCCCAGGGTAAGATCGGTATGGACATTTTAAATCCCAAATCCCTGTAATTCTCAGGCCAGCATATTCCTTTTTTTCATCTTGTTTGTTTAATCCGCACATCTGTTTGATACGCCCTCAATGTCAGAAGCCGAGATGCTGTTTTCCGAGGTTGCCAAATACCTCCGGCCGGAAGATGTCGCGCAGCTGAGGGCTGCGTATTCTTTCGGGCAAGGCGCGCACTCAGGGCAATTCAGGAAATCCGGAGAACCGTATATTTCGCATCCGCTGGCGGTCGCCCGGATACTGGGCGGGCTGCATCTGGATGCGCCGACACTAACTGCCGCGTTGCTGCATGATGTGGTGGAAGATACGGATATTTCCAAGGAAGAAATCAGCGAGCGGTTCGGCAGTCCGGTAGCGGAACTGGTGGATGGTGTTTCGAAGCTTGAAAAAATCAAATTCCAAACCCAGGAAGACGCGCAGGCTGAGAATTTCCGCAAGATGTTGCTGGCGATGGCGCGGGACGTCCGCGTCATTCTGATCAAGCTTGCCGACCGACTGCATAATATGCAGACGCTTGAAGCCATGCCGGTTGAGAAGCAGCGCAGCATTTCCCGCGAAACACTGGAGATTTATGCGCCTATAGCGCTGCGTCTGGGGTTAAATAATATCTATCAGGAATTGCAAGAGCTCGGCTTCCGGTATTCCTATCCGTTACGCTACCGCGTGCTGGTCAAAGCGACTAAAGCAGCACGCGGCAACCGCCGCGAAGTCGTCGGTAAAATTCAGGATGCAATCACCAGCCGATTGAAGGAGGCAGGCCTCGATTTCCGGGTCAGCGGGCGCGAGAAGCATATTTACAGTATTTACAAGAAAATGGTCGAGAAACAGTTGTCATTTTCTGAGGTGCTTGATATTTATGGCTTCCGGGTTATTGTCAGCGATATACCCTCCTGCTACATCGCGCTCGGTGCCCTGCACGGTCTGTACAAGCCGATACCCGGAAAATTCAAGGACTATATCGCCATTCCCAAGGAAAACGGGTATCAATCACTGCACAGCACATTGCTGGGGCCTTTCAATATCCCGATAGAGATTCAGATCCGTACCCGGGAGATGCATCTTATTGCAGAAGATGGCGTGGCATCGCATTGGATTTATAAAAGCAGTGATGCAAATCTGAATGATTTGCATATGAAAACCAACCAGTGGCTGCAAAGCCTGCTGGAGATGTTAAGCGATACCACCGATTCTCTGGAATTTCTTGAGCATTTGAAGGTTGATCTATTTCCTGGCGATGTTTACGTGTTCACACCGCAAGGCAGAATTCTGACCTTGCCCCGCAGATCGACCGCGGTCGATTTTGCCTATGCGATTCATTCCGATATCGGTAACTGTTGTGTTGCGGCCAAAATTAACGGTGAGAATGCGCCGCTGCGCAGTGAACTCAAGAACGGTGACCGCGTGGAAATCATCACGGCGCCTTATGCCAAACCCAATCCGTCCTGGTTAAGCTATGTCACAACGGGGCGTGCGCGCTCGCATATCCGGCATTTTCTCAGGACGATTCAGTATGAGGAATCGGTTGAATTGGGTGAACGTATGTTGAATCAGGCGTTGTCCGCGCTGAATGTCGAAGCGTCGCTGATCAGTGAAATGGAATGGGACAAGCTGGTGCGCGACAGTGGCGCCAAATCCAAAAAAGCGTTACTGGCCGATATGGCATTGGGTAAACAATTGCCCGCTGTGGTTGCAAAACGGCTGGTTTCTCCGCTGGAATCACAGGAAAGCAGACTTGTTTCCAGCGAACCGATTACGATACTCGGCACCGAAGGTCTGACCGTACAGTTTGCCAAATGCTGCCATCCCATACCCGGGGATATCATTGTCGGCTTGATCAAGAAAGAACACGGACTGGTGATTCATGTGCATAATTGCCCGGTAATCGCGCAAAATAGAAAAAACGCGGAGAATTATCTGGATGTCGCATGGGGCAAGGATATCGCCAGGACTTTCGAGGTCAAAGTCAAGATTGTTGCGGCAAACCGGCATGGTGTACTTGCAAGAATAGCCGCCGCGATTGCCAAAACAGAATCCAATATTGATGATGTCGCCATGGAAAGTGAAAAAGACTATACCTCTATGGGGTTCATATTGCAGGTCAGGAATCGTCATCATCTGGCTCTGGTTATACGGAATCTGAGGCGGATAAAGGAGGTTGCCCGGATTGTGCGCATATAGGCGATTGGACAGGCTGACAGATTCTTTACGGCTGTAAAGGAGAAGGATGCTGTCCGATGATCAGATGTCTGCCCATCGTTTTGCCGGATCCTGGCGGTAAAACAGCGCCAGTTGCTCGTAAATTGCGGGCAGATGTTGCTGGAGGATCTGCGGCGATTCAAAAAAAACCTCGCTCAGTACGGCAAAGAATTCCGCCGGACTTTCCGCCGCATACGGATCAATGAGCGTTTCCTGTTCCGATGCGACCTGCTGGCAGAACGATGCATAATGTTGGCTGAAAACATCGTGCCAGGTCAGTGCGCTCATATTGACGTGCAGCGGCGGACATCCGTTCGCACCCTCATGCAGCATGTCCAGGGTATGGGCAAATTCGTGGATAATGACATTTCGCGCGGGGAGGGACGGCGAATCGGCAGCATGGGCAATGTCCTGCCAGGAAAGAATAATGGGGCCACGGTGCCAAGCTTCGCCGGACACGATACTGTGAACGTGATGGACAACGCCGGTGTCATCCGCATAATCAAAATCCAGAATAAATTCACCGGGGTAGACGATGATTTCAATCCAGTTGTCGTAATATTCCAGATCAAGATTCAGAATCAGAATGCAAGCCTGGATTGCAATCGTGGCACGCATTTCATCGGTAATTTCCAGATCATGCGCGCCATTGATAACCTTGGTATGCAGAAACAATAAAACCAGCTCATGCAGCCGTTGTAAATCCTCCAGACACAAACCTTTCAGACACCGTAAATGAATAATTTTCCGCCAGATGATTTCCGGAACTGCTTCATGCCGAAGAATATGATTGCGCCGCCACTGATTAAAATGCCAAGACATAATCGTTTCCTAACGTCTGCATGAAGAATGATGCATTACATTATAATACGCATTATTTTTAAAGTAATATTTTTGCGGCGGGTAGGCCGTTTTGATGAATTTGTCTGAAAATCAGGGATTGGAATTAGCGTGACTCATACGAAAAGATCGCGGGACATCCAGATCAGAAGCACTCATCTGGAAATCGATGATATTGTTTCAAAACTAAGGGCATTGCGTATTGCTTCGCTGGAAAGCCGTAAGCGCCATGACAGGCCGCCGAAACTGCCGTCGCGTAAGATACTGGTCGGCGTTGCCGAGGGATTGAGCGCGGCTTTATTTCCAAACCGGCTGGGGTCGTCGTCCGAGCTATCGGATGAAGGTATTGACCATTACGTTGGTCATACGCTCAATGTGACGTTACGGGATTTGCTGGTGCAGATTCAGCATGAACTGCACTACAACTCCGGACTGGAAGCACTCAGCATTGAAGACCGGGAGCAATCAATAGCGATAACGCAGGCGTTTGCCAAACGTCTGCCGGAAATTCGCGCATTGCTCGATACCGATATTATCGCAGCCTACGAAGGCGACCCGGCGGCACGTAATGTGGATGAAGTTCTGGTCTGCTACCCCGGCATCATGGCGATTACACATTACCGTCTGGCGCATGAATTGCATCAGCTTGGCGTGCCGCTGATTGCGCGCATGATTTCAGAAATTGCCCATTCAGTTACAGGTATTGAGATTCATCCCGGCGCACAGATCGGCGGCAGTTTCTTTATTGATCACGGCACAGGAGTCGTCATCGGTGAAACGGCGATTATCGGACAGAATGTCCGGCTGTATCAGGCAGTGACGCTGGGCGCCAAGCGTTTTCCTGTCGATGAAAACGGTACGCTGGTGAAAGGCAATTTGCGTCATCCCATCGTGGAAGACGATGTCGTGATTTATGCGGGAGCGACTATTCTGGGACGGATCACCATCGGGCGCGGCTCAACGATAGGTGGCAATGTCTGGCTGACACACAGTGTTCCACCGGGCAGCAATATTACGCAGGTACAGACATCGCATAAAGGGGTGGTGTAACCGGCGCTCAATATTCCGGGCTGAATGCGGAAAAATGATCTGCAATGAGCCGGATGCTGATTTTATCGCCCACTTCATGATTGTAATGGCTGGGTACCAGAGATAATACAGTATGACCGCCCGGCAACCGCAGCGTATATAGAATTGCCGCGCCCCGGAAGGTTTTGTGGGTAATAACCGCCTGTTGCAGACTGGTCTCATCGTAAACAATGTCATCAGGGCGTATGAGCACATCGGCCATGCTTCCCGCAGCGCATTCCGGCGGGATTTTGCCGTGCAGCATTCCCAGTTCGATTTCAATCTGATGCGGATCGATCACTTTGCCGGGCAGAAATACGCCCTGACCGATAAAATCAGCGACCGACCGGGTTTCAGGGCAATGATACAAATTATAGGCGGTATCCCATTGCTGAATTTCACCTTCAAACATGACACCGATTTTGTCGGCGATGGCAAAGGCTTCAGATTGATCATGCGTGACCAGAACCGCGGTGATATGCTGGGCTTTCAATATTTCACGTACTTCCAGGCTTAAATGTTCGCGCAGGCTGACATCCAGATTGGAGAAAGGTTCGTCCAGCAGCAGCAGCGCCGGATGCGGTGCCAGAGCACGTGCAAGTGCGACACGTTGCTGTTGTCCGCCGGAGAGTTCGTGCGGGTATTTGCTGGCGGCATTTTCGAGCTGAACGATTCTCAGCCATTCGGCAACGCGCTGTTTACGCGCGTTCCGGGATAAACGATGCAGGCCAAAACCGATATTGTCGGTGACATCCAGATGTGGAAACAGCGCGTAATCCTGAAAAACCATACCGATTTGTCTTTTTTCCGGTGGTACGGATGATTTTGCACTGCTCACGCAGTTTCCGTTGACTAAAATTTCACCGCCGGAGATCGATTCGAAACCGGCAATACACCGTAATGCGGTTGTTTTTCCACAGCCACTGGGACCGAGCAGGCAGCCGATTTCGCCGGTGTGCAAAGTGAGTGACAAATCCTTGAGCACGTGATGTTCGCCGTAGCTGTGCCGGATGCGGTTGAGTTGCAGCAGCACCGTAGTCATGGTGTCATATGCAGGTGATTTTGATAATCGGCTGCAATTAAGCGATCAAAAAGGTGGATGCCATACCCGGTGGCGTTGTATGTAATCATTCGTATTGGCTGAAAAATGGCAACGCGAAAGTGATTCTGAATAGCCGGTCGATTTGGTACAAGGGTAATCAAAATACTGACGCAATGCGTATGTTATCAGAATGCAGTGCCGGATGGTGAACCAGTGATTATTGCATATGCCTGCCGACACCAGGTAAATTTATTGTAACCGGAATACTTCCGGGTAGAAATAATCCAAGCTGCAATATTTGCGACAGAAGCATTAGGGACAGCAGCTTTGGCCGTGCATAAACATCCGCAACACTAACTTTGATGATTTGAGGAACACAAGATGGCCCTCGAATCAGCGGTTCAATCCTTTTGTTTTTGTCAATCGGCGCGCAATACTTCCCGGGACTCTTCATAACCAATTTCCCATCAACACAAACGGCGCCCAGTAATATGGGTGGGTGAATTTATTTCCGCTGGCGATCATTGATAACTGTGCCTGGCGTAAAGCTTCAGCTTTGGTGAGTGTGTTTTGCTCCTTGAATTGATAAAACCGTTTCATGAACAGGCTGGTACTCTCATCGGCTACCGGCCATAAAGTCGCCATGACCGACTTGGCGCCCAATTCCTGCACCAGTACACCAAAGCTTTCGATCTCGGCGCCGTTGGATAGCGCGTTGTCTTCTCCCATCGCAGTATCGCAGGCCGACAGAGTAACCAGATCAGCACCGGAAAAATCCAGGTTTTTATCGTACACATCGGCCATGGTCAAAATAGTGTTCTGACCCAGTAACAGAAATGAGCGGCGGCTGTCACCGGGGCGCAATTCAAAATGGCTACCGATATGGATAACCGGAATCGATTGTTCACGCGTCAGAACTTTAGTCAATTCTTGCTTACTGAAAGCGTCATCCAGATAGATTTCTCCTGGCAGCAAGCCTTCATCTTCTTCATTCTGGCGGATAAGGGTTTTCAGCTCAGTGGTTACAAACGGTAAGGGGTCAAAGCGGATAGGCCGCATCGTGACAGGGTCGACAACATCGGCCGCATGACTGACGCCAAAGCCTGCAATCTTCCAACCCGGTTGTGGCCGGATATTCAGATCGGTACGGGCGGCCAGCGTCTGGAAATTAATCGCATATTGCTCGATCAGAAACTGTTTGCCGTCATATAAAGCGGCAAACGGCAGGTAGCGTAATATGCCATCGAGCGAGACCATCAATGTTTGCGCATTGGCGGCAGTCAGCTCATCCGCTACAGGGGAAATCAGGAGCGTATAGAGTTCCCGGCTTAATGCTGTGTAGTCGTCTTGCTCCTGCTGTCTTAAAACAGCCTGGCGCATTGTGCCGACTTTACGCCGCAATGTTGTGAGCTTGATTTCGCTGGTGCGCGTCAATTGTTTATCCGGCGTGGTCAGAATAATTCTGACACCATCTTCCTTCAGCAGATAATGCAATGCTACAGCGCCATGCCCCAGTTCCTTCAGACTGCGCCGCATCCGGTTGGAGCGGCGCAGAACATCTTTCTCCACATGCAGCTTGTATTCCGGGTTACCTTGCAATGCACCTAAAGTGGTATTGATATGTGTCAGACCTTTGTCAAAGGCCGTTTTGAGTGTTTTAGGCAATTGCTGCAAGTCGTTCAACCGCGCCTGTTCAACTTCCTTTTCGGTTACATGTGCTTTGCTCACTCCGCGCAGATCAGCGCTGATCTGTTGGTAATGCTGGCAGTGTTCCTCTTCCCAACGCGTACAGGCGATGCGGGTATTCAAAGCTTTGGCCGCAGACTGGTTCCGGCGCAGGTATTGAAACTGTTCTTCCTCTTTCAGCATGGCCAGCACTTGCTCAGCCTCGGCCAGCCGTCCAGCTTCCAGCAACCAGTCAGCCACGGTGCGATAGCTTGATTCCTTGCTGTCAAGAAAACTTTTCCGGAGCTCTTCGTTGAGTTGTTGGTTCGATTCACGGCTGGCCTGCAGAACGTTGATAGCCCGCTTGCCATAGAAAATGGCGCTCATTGTCTGATTGATTTCGTTCAGCATTACTGCATAATTAAACAATATCTGTGCAGTATCAGGATGATCGGGGCCCAGCGCTTTTTCACTAATAGCCAGTGCGCGCTGATACAGTGGTTCGGCCTGGGCATACTGCCCCTGGGTTTGATACAGCGCCGCCAGGTTATTCAGGC
>CAZTCY010000115.1:0-7700 GCA_964612715.1 uncultured Nitrosomonas sp.
GAGACGTCGATGCGCGATCGCGATCGCGGGCGGCTGTATCGCATCGCCTATCGCGGCGCGACGCCGTCGCCGGCGCGATCGCTGTCGATCGGCAACCCGGCCGGACTCGTCGCGGCGCTCTCCGACGACAACATGTTCTGGCGCCTGCACGCGCAGCGGCTGCTCGTCGAGCGTGGGCAGACCGACGTCGTGCCGCAGCTCCTCGCGCTCGTCCGGAACACGAACGTCGATGCCCTGGGGATCAACGCGGGCGCGCTGCACGCGATCTGGACGCTCCAGGGGCTGGGTGAGCTGAACACGACGACGACCGAGGCGTATCGCAGCGCGGTGGCGGCACTGAAGCACCCCTCCGCGGGCGTGCGCAAGGCGGCGGCGATGGCGCTGCCGAAGGACGCCGTGGCGGCGCGGGCGCTGCTCGACGCGGGCGCGCTGGCTGACAGCGATCTCCACACGCGCCTGTCGGTCGTGCTGGCCATGGCCGACATGCCGACGACGCCGGAGATTGGGGCGGCGCTGGTCGCGGCGAGCCGCGTGGCCGGGAACTACGAGGACAAGTGGCTCGGGCGCGCGATCTACGTTGCGGCGATGCGCCACAGCGACGCGTTCCTGGCGGCCGCTGGACCGGCGACGGCGCAGGTGGCGTCACCCGCGACGCTGCCGATGGCGCTGCGTCTGCCGGCCGACGAGCGTCCCGACTGGCGAGAGCCGTCGGCGGCGGAGCTCACGGCCTCGTGGAAGCCGATGACCGTGCCCGGCGCGTGGGAAACGCGCGGGCTGGCCGACTTCGACGGGTCGGTCTGGTTCACGCGCACGTTCACGGTGACCGACGCGGCCGCGGCCGCCAAGTTGACGCTTGGCGGGATGCGCAATTTCGGCGAGGCGTGGCTCAACGGGCGACAGCTCTTCTCGCCGCAGCCGCCGGGACGTGCCGGTGGCCCCGCAGGTGGACGCGGTGCTGCGCCCGGTGGCGGACGAGCCGGGTTCGCTGGACGAGGCAACGCCCAGGGCGAGTTCGAGGTGCCGGCCGGGACGCTGCGGGCCGGTGAGAACGTGTTGACCGTCCGCATTCAGAACACACGCAATGAGGGCGGCTTCATGGCGCCGAGCGGTGACGGCATGCACCTGCAGGTCGGTTCTGCGCGCGTGCCGCTCGACGGCACGTGGCAGTACCGCGTCGAACGTCAGTCGAACGCCGGATCGATGTACGCCGCGCCGGGTGATCTGGCCGCGCACGTCGCCTTCACGAAGGCTGGCGGCCCCGCCACGGCGTCGGCTGCCGTCACCGGGCCGCTGCTGGCGGCCGCCGCGCCTGCCGCAGCGGCGGTTCCGCTGACGCCCGCGGAAACCGCGCGCTTCGAAGCGGGCCGCGAGGTGTATTCGACGGTGTGCATCGCGTGTCACCAGGCCGATGGCCGCGGTGCGGACAAGGTCGCGCCGAGTCTCGTGGGATCCCCCTTTGCGACCGGCGCCGTGCCCGCGCCGGTCCGCATTCTGCTGCACGGCAAGCAGGGCAGTGTCGGCCTGATGCCGCCGCTCGGCACCGGGCTGAGCGACGAGCAGATTGCCAACGTGCTGACCTACATCCGGCGCGAGTGGGGCCACACGGCCAGCGCGGTGACGCCGGAGCAGGTGGGCACCGAGCGCAAGGGGACGGCCGGGCGCAATCGTCCGTACACGGCGGACGAACTGCAGTAGCGTGTCGACATCAGTGTCGTGATCAGGCACGTCCAGCGACATTGACGGTGCCACAGATGTCGCATTGATGCGGCAATGATGCGCCTACGTAAGAGAGCGTTCATCCGGTGTCATACGGCCGTAGCTGGCCGCCCCGATGAGCTAGGCAACAGACCCAGTCAGACGAGGAGAAAGATATGGGCAGCAAGGTTCGGATCGGCATCGTGGGATTGGGGTTTGGCGCGGAGTTCATCCCGATCTATCAGCGGCACCCTGATGCGGAGATGGCCGCCATCTGCCGGCGCAACCAGGCGGAGCTCGATGCGTGCGGCGACCGGTTCGGGATCGCGAAGCGTTACACGAGCTACGAAGACATGCTCGCCGATCCGGATATCGACGCGATTCACATCAACTCGCCGATTGCCGACCACGCACCGCAGTCGATTGCCGCGCTCAAGGCCGGCAAACACGTGGCGAGCACCGTGCCGGCGGCCACGAGCGTGGACGAATGTCGGCAGCTCGTCGAGTGGCAGCGCAAGAGCGGCAAGGTCTACATGATGATGGAGACCGTCGTCTACAGCCGCGAATACCTGTTCGTGAAGGAGCTGTACGACAAGGGCGAGCTCGGCCGCATCCAGTTCCTGCGCGGCAGTCATCAGCAGGACATGGACGGCTGGCCGGGCTACTGGGAAGGGTTCCCGCCCATGCACTACGCCACGCACTGCGTGAGCCCGTGTCTGGCCATCCTCGGCAAACACGCCGAGTCGGTCGTGTGTCATGGGTCGGGCAGGATAGACGAGGCGCTCATCCCGAAGTACGGCAGTCCGTTCGCCATCGAGACGGCGACGTTCAAGTTCCGCGACTCGGACGTGTGTGCCGAGGTGACGCGCAGCCTGTTCAACGTCGCCCGACAGTACCGTGAGAGCTTCGATGCCTACGGGTCGGTGAAGTCGTTCGAGTGGCAGCAGGTCGAAGGCGAGGACCCGGTCATCCACACGAAGAGCACCGCCGCGATGCCGCTCACCGAAGCGGAGATTCCCGCGCGCGTGCAGGTGCCGGACTACGCACATCGTCTTCCGGAGCCGATCCAGGCGTTCACGCAGCCGGCCGCGATTCAGGACGCCGACCACCTGTCGTTCCTGCAGGGCGGCGGCCACGGCGGATCGCATCCGCATCTCGTCCACAATTTTCTGATGGCCGTGCTGGGCCGTCAGGCGGCCCTGCCGGACGTGGAAACGTCGGTGAACTGGACGCTCGTCGGCATCTGCGCGCACGAATCGGCGCTCAAGGGCGGCGAGAAGATTGTGATCCCGACGTTCTGAGCACGCCACTGGCATTTCATTCCTCGGAGGGAGTACAGGACGATCGGAGTCAAACACTTTCATCTGGCTCCTTTGACTGAGGCGCACCTCGAACCGCCCTTTGCGTCAGACCGGGTTCACGTCTGCGAGCCGAGGCGTAGCAGCTTGTCTGTGTCTTGCCAGTCACAATCAGCCCTGCATGTCCGTCGAACTCGACCTGACGGAATAGTGCAAGGAATTCCGGACCAACGGGTGCGACTCTTCAAAATTACGCAAACGATTCGTGGCCAGGTCGACCATGTCGCACCATGCAAGTGAATTGGCGCGATTTGCTAGTGCGTTCGCCTGTCGTTCCAACTACTGTTGCCTGTATTGCGCGGGGGCGTCGTCTCGCAGTGGGCTGGCTCGAAGAACGGAGCAACAGATATGGCTACCAAAGTCGCACTCGTCACCGGCGCCTCATCAGGCATCGGAGAGGCCACGGCCCTCCAGCTGAAACAACTCGGCTATACGGTCTACGGCGCCGCGCGTCGTGTCGACCGCATGGAGCACCTAACGAAAGGCGGCATCCAGGTTCTGACCATGGATGTGACGTCAGACTCCTCGATGGCGGCTGGCGTCGAGCAGATCCTCGCCACGTCGGGTCGCATTGACGTCCTCGTCAACAATGCCGGCTATGGGGCGTACGGCGCGGTCGAAGACGTCCCGATGGATGCGGCTCGCGCGCAGTTCGAGGTCAACGTCTTCGGCGCCGTTCGACTCATCCAGTTGGTCTTGCCCCGCATGCGCGCACAGCGCGCCGG
The DNA here is from genome assembly GCA_964612715.1 of uncultured Nitrosomonas sp. GTDB lineage: Bacteria > Pseudomonadota > Gammaproteobacteria > Burkholderiales > Nitrosomonadaceae > Nitrosomonas. The sequence goes on from CAZTCY010000115.1 coordinate 3,779, forward strand.
CACGATCGTCAACATCACGTCGATGGGGGGCAAGATTCACACGCCGCTCGGCGCCTGGTATCACGGGACGAAGTTCGCGCTCGAAGCGATCAGCGATTGCCTGCGAATGGAAGTGCAGCCCTTCGGTATCAACGTCGTGATTGTCGAACCGGGCGGTATCAAGACCGAGTGGGCTGGCATCGCGGCCGAGAAACTGAGGGCGACGTCGGGCCACGGCCCATATGGGCCGCAAGCCAGCACCATGGCTGAGTCAATGGTCGGCGACGCCAGTCGCAACCGGCAGTCGCCGCCGCAGGTGATCGCCGACGTGATTGGCGCGGCCGTCACTGCGAGGAAACCCAAGACCCGCTATGCGGTTGGCTTCGGAGCCAAGCCGATGATCTTCATGCGCCGGCTCCTGTCAGACCGGGCGTTCGACGCGATGATGCGACGGGCCACCGGCATTTCGAGAGTGTCCTAGGGCATCAGACGCGAACACCCGACACGTGGCCGCTGGCGGGAGATTGACGAATCGTGGAAGGATACCGATGCCGGCGGGGACCGACAGGTGCAAGGTACCGCAAGCGTTCTGGCGAGCGATCGAGCAGTTCGGCGTGGCGCCAGCCGCGCTATTGCGACAGTCGGCTGCCTGCCACGCTCCATCTCGATGGCCAGACGTTCCTAGCCTCGACAACGCAGTACTTCGCGTTGATGCGAGCGTTGCAGGACCTATCGGGCGACTCCACACTTGGTCTTCGCATGGTGCAGGGCGTCGACACGGCGGCCCACCCGCCGTCGACACTGGCCGCCTTCTACGCGCGCGACTTTCGTGACGGGCTCGCGAGGCTCGCCCGATTCAAGCGTTTATGCACCCCGCAGCTGCTGCATATCGTCGAGGCGAGGGGGACGGGCGTTGTTTCAGTGGACTGGCCGTTCGCGACTGAAAGAGAACCCGCGTTTTCCGTAGACATTACCTTCGCCACCGTCGTCGAACTCGGCCGCCGAGGCACCCGCCGAGCCATCGCGCCCAAGCGCTTGGACCTGGCGCGTCCGGGACCCGTGAGTTCGTTCCATCAGGACTACTTCGACTGCCCCATCCGCACCTCGGCGTCGCGCGATCGGCTCACCCTCCTTGGTGCCGATCTAGATCGACCCTTTCCGGGGCATAATCCGGAGGTCCTCGACATCCTAACCACCGCGCTCGGTGCGGCCGTCGGCGAACTTCATGGCCCAGTTCCGTGAGCGCGCGCGTCAAGGTCGTCCTCAAACGCAGCCTGGCCAGCGGGCAGCCCAGCGTTTCGGATGTGGCACAGGAGTTGGCGATGAGCGGACGGACCCTGCAACGGAGAATCACGGAAGAGGGGGAAACGTTCCGCCATCTCCTGGCGCAGGCGCGTCACGAACTCGGGTGCCGCCTGCTGACAGACCCCGCGACCGACATCAACGAAGTTGCCTGCCTGCTCGGTTATCAGGACACCACGTCCTTCTACCGTGCGTTCCGGGAGTGGGAGGGCATGTCTCCGAATCGCTGGCGTGATCGCCAGCTAGCGGTCGGACCTTCGCCAGTGCAGTGATGGCACGCGAGGCGCAGTGGTCTTCGCCGACGCAGCGGCGGGGCTCGGTCGGTTCACGACGATCGAACCGACAACTCTGAGCGAAGACTGTCGAACGCACCGCTGATCGCCTTTCCCATCGATTTGCGACGGTTGGTCGGATCGGCCCACGCGAGCGTTGCGATCTTCACCGCCCCAATCGCGACCAAGGCCACCATGCGAAGCGCCACCCGACGTTCGGGCTGCCGCCAGACCTGACACAGAGCGACAAACAGCGCGTCTTCCTGCTCGGCGTAAAAGGACTGCTTTCGAGCCATGAGTGACTCGCTCGAGCGTATCAAGCCGTCAATCGCCGCCATCTCATCGGTGGAATAGCGTGAGATGTGCTTCACCAGTAGATCGCGGACCGCGTCGAACGCTGGCACATCGGGGGAGGTGCGGAGCAACTCTGCGCGCATGCCGGCCCACGCGTCTTCCTGCCACCACGCCAGAATGTCGTCCTTCGACTTGAAGTACGCGAAAAACGTGCGGCGCGAGATGCCGGCATCCGCCGCGATTACTCCAACCGTCGTGCCCTCGTAGCCGTGGGCCAGAAACAATCGCAGCCCCACTTCCGCGATACGCCGCCGCGTTTCGAGCCGTTTGCGTTCCCGAACGCCGCCGGCTGACGCGCCGGGTGACAGTGACGGAGGGATTGACATGGGCCGCGCTCGTTGAAATACTGCACTCAGTGCAATAATTTATTGCACTTGATGCAGCTCCGCTCGCGCAGTGTAGCGAGCGTGTCGCTGGGGGGCAAGCGCGTGGCGAGGTGGACAGCATCCGACATTCCTCCGCAGCACGGCCGCACGGTGGTGGTCACCGGAACGGGCGGCCTTGGATTCGAAGACGCGCTGGCCTTGGCTCGCGCGGGCGCCCACGTGATTGTCGCCGGCCGAAGTGCCGTTAAGGGCACAGAGGCAACAGATCGGATTCGACATCTTGTGCCGGGCGCACGGGTCCGCTTCGAGGTCTTGGATCTGGCGAGCCTCGACTCTATCAAGTCGTTCAGCGAACAGTTGGGACATTCGCTGCAGCGCGTGGATGTGCTCATCAACAACGCGGGCGTGATGACGCCGCCGACGCGTCGGGTGACGACGGATGGCTTCGAGCTCCAGCTCGGCACTAACTACCTGGGCCACTTCGCGTTGACCGCGCACCTGCTGCCCCTCCTGCGGAATGGTCACGCCCCGCGCGTGGTGACGCTTTCGAGTGTGGCGGCACGACGCGGATCGATTCACTTTGACGACCTGCAATCGGTACAGCGCTACCGTCCCATGGTTGCGTACCGACAGTCGAAGCTAGCGTGTCTGATGTTCGCATTCGAACTCCAGCGCCGCAGTCAGGTCGGCGGATGGGACATCCAGAGCCTCGCCGCTCATCCGGGGATTTCCCGCACGGACCTGCTGCCGAACGGCGCGGGTTCATTGAGCGCGGCGGCCATCGGGCGGCGTGTCCTGTGGTTCATGTTTCAGCCGGCCGCGCAGGGCGCACTTCCGTCGCTGTTCGCCGCGACGTCGAGCGAGGCAGAGGGAGGTCGCTACTATGGTCCGAACGCGTTTGGCGAGGTGCGAGGCTATCCCGCCCCTGCCCGCGTGCCTCCGCAAGCTCAGGACACGAATACGGCGGCTCGGCTGTGGACCGAGTCGCAACGATTGACTGGAGTGTCATTCCCCCGCGCGTAGCTGGCACCGCCGCTCGCGTCGCGGGCATCGGTCTCCAGCCGGTGGAGCGAACACCAGAAGGTCAACGACTCGTTGGCCGGTCTACCGAGTTCTGCGACCGGTCAAATGACAGGGTGATCGTCTCGCCGATTACGGCACGAAATCTTTCGCTTCATGGTTTCGGGAATCCACGCGGGCGTTCTGGCCTGCGCCGCCGTTCGATAGGCCGAAGATCTGCCAGCTGTGGCTCGGCCGCATCGATCAGCGCAGAGATGTCGCGCTGTGCCGCGGGTTGGGTCGCTTTTCTTCGGCGCCATGTGCTCGCTAGAATCAGCGGCAACTTGCCCAACATCGAAGAGCCGACACACAACCCGATTCAACGGTGTACCGCCGCAGACGCCTACTCCGGGGCGAAAGCCACCCTTCCGTTGCTGCGGTGTGTGCGCGGTGGTTCAGGGCCGACCACGACATTGTCGCGTGTGTTCGGGGAGCGGCGAGGGCTGACCGCGTCACCAGGCTAGGAGAATGCCGATGCGTCTGAACGAAACCGCCGTCGCCACGCTCTCGCTGCTCGCCATGGCCTGGACGACCCTTGCGGGAGGGCCGCAGGCGCCGCCGCCTGCGGCTCCGGTGGCGGTCCAGTTCGTCGGCGAGGCCGCGCCACCGTCGGCGCCGCTGAGCCTCTGG
>CAZTCY010000116.1:0-7538 GCA_964612715.1 uncultured Nitrosomonas sp.
AAAGAATGCCTCGGCACTATTAACCTCCGTTTACACAAAATCTAGGACACCCTCGGCTGAGAACAGCCAAAACCAAAAACTGTGGAAGCCGGACGACAATCTTGACGATGGCATTCAAACTGATGGAAGTGGCACAGAAAAAATGGTTCCAGCTGAGAGGCTATAAATCGTTAGCGGATGTCATTCAAGGCATAAAATTCGTTAACGGCGTTAAACAAAATTGCAGATCAAAAACAGCAAGCCGCTTGATTCTCCATACACCACATCTGACTATAGCTCGCTCGTTTCCAATGTCTTTATTGGCACAAATCTGGCACACCCTAAGAAAAAAGAGGTTAGAGAAACACTCTAACCTCTTGACTTATTGGTGGGTCTGGCTGGACTCGAACCAGCGACCAAGGGATTATGAGTCCCCTGCTCTAACCAACTGAGCTACAGACCCTGTTTTTTCTCGTTGTCGTTATCAATTACCGGTATCCAGAAAGCTGCGCAGTCTTTCCGAACGGGCGGGGTGACGTAACTTCCGCAGCGCTTTGGCTTCAATCTGTCGTATACGTTCGCGGGTAACGTCAAACTGTTTACCGACTTCCTCAAGTGTATGATCGGTGTTCATTTCAATGCCGAAACGCATGCGCAGGACTTTTGCTTCGCGTGGCGTTAAAGAGTCAAGTATATCCTTTGTTACCCCTCTAAGACTAGCATAAACTGCAGCATCGGCTGGCGCCATTGTAGCAGAATCTTCTATGAAGTCACCAAGATGTGAGTCTTCATCGTCTCCGATAGGTGTCTCCATGGAAATAGGTTCTTTGGAGATTTTGAGAATTTTGCGAATCTTCTCTTCAGGCATCTCCATTTTTTCGGCAAGTACGGCGGGTTCGGGTTCTTGTCCGGTTTCTTGGAGTATTTGACGCGAAATACGGTTCATTTTATTGATGGTTTCAATCATATGAACCGGGATCCGAATGGTGCGTGCCTGATCGGCGATGGAGCGTGTTATTGCCTGCCTTATCCACCAGGTTGCATAGGTAGAGAATTTGTATCCACGGCGATATTCGAACTTATCAACCGCTTTCATCAGACCAATATTGCCTTCTTGTATCAGATCAAGGAATTGTAATCCACGGTTGGTGTATTTTTTAGCAATAGAAATGACCAGACGTAAATTGGCTTCGGTCATTTCTCGCTTTGCTCGGCGCGCTTTTGCTTCACCTGTCGACATTTTGCGATTAATTTCTCTCAAATCTTTGATTGAGATGCCAATTATTTCCTTGAGATTGTGTAGTTTTTGCTGTTGCTCGATAATCTCGGGCTTGAAATGTTCGAGGACCTGGCTATAGGATTTTGCTGATGCGATTTCTTTTGAAATCCAGTCAAAATCTGTTTCATTTCCGGGAAATGTCTTGATGAAATAATTGCGCGGCATTTTAGCTCTTGTTACGCATAATTCCATTATTTTGCGTTCGTACTGGCGTACATCCTGGACTAATGCGCGTTGCATATCGCATAATTTTTCCACCGTTTTTGCTGAAAAACGGACGCACATGAGTTCATTGGAGATTTTTTCCTGTAATTCCTGGTATTTACTGTTGTTAGGACCTTCATTGCTCAGAACGACCTGCATTTCAGCGAAGATATCACGAACCGCATAAAAATGAACTAATGCATCTTCTTTGAGTTTCATCAGATCTGCGCTGACTATGGTGCCATTGTCATCCGTATCGTCGTCGCTATCATCATCAAGGTCACTGGAATCCAGATCGGAATCGAGGGAGTCGCTTGCCATGTCACCATTTAGGATATCCTGATCATCCGAGTCAACCAAGCCGTCGACAACTTCATCAATGCGCAGGTTGTCATTTTCAACATCCGATGCGAGTTTTATGATTTCGGCTATGATGGGTGGACAGGCGGAAATTGCCTGGATCATATGGCGTAAACCACCTTCGATGCGCTTAGCAATTTCGATTTCGCTTTCGCGTGTCAACAAACCGACTGATCCCATTTCGCGCATATACATGCGCACAGGATCCGTGGTGCGTCCAAACTCTGAATCAACCGAAGATAGCGCCGCTTCAGCTTCTTCCGCAACATCTTCATCTGCGACTGCCGTGGCTGAGTCAGACATTAATAATGTTTCCGCATCGGGTGCTTCGTCATGCACGGAAATTCCCATATCATTGATCATGCTGATAATACCTTCAATTTGCTCGGCATCCAGCATGTCATCTGGCAGGTGATCGTTGATTTCCGCGTAGGTTAGATAACCGCGTTCTTTACCCAATACGATAAGCCTTTTCAGACGCATGCGTCTGGCTTCCATATCCTGAGCGGATGTATTGCTTTCAGATAGTGTTACCGCGGCTGCAGACTCTATGCTAGTGAATTGCTCTGCGGCGGTTTTTGTTTTTTTGCTGATGCGGGGTTTCACTTTCTTGTTTTTCTGTTTTTCAGTTTGTGCAGCCATCGCACCGTCAACTGATTGTGTTGTGTCTTTAGTTCTGTTCCGGGAAGACTTGGCAGAATTGTTTGTATTATTATTTTCTTCCGTGCTTGAGGCTGACTTTTCAACTTCTGTGTCGTTAGTTTTGACTGATCTTGTCTTTGACATATTTTAAAAATTCCAATGTAAGATGGAGTGAAAAGTATAAAAGCTGAAAACCGATGATTATATCAAAATTTCTTTTTGACTTGCAGCATAGTGCATCAGTGTAGAATCAATATTTCCCGGGATATCTGTAACGCTGTCAATGTACTTGATTCAGATAGGTCAAACCGGAGAATGCATGGCCAGACGCTGTAATTCTTTCTTTTCTTCCTCTGTTAATAAATTGAGGGGTTTGCTGTGCAATTCGGTCATGCGTTTTTTTCGCTGTATATCCGCGAGCATTTTTAATACACCATTAAATTCTGCATCAAGGTCCAGCTCGTCATTCCACTCGATTGTTTCACTTTCTATTGTTTCCAGTAACGTTTTAGAGGAAGTTTCGCGAAAATGATTCAGTAACGAGGATGTTGTTGCATCGTTTGCAATGTCGGGGCGTTTACTCAGAAATTCAACTAAGACTTTTAAAGCGGTGAGTTCTTCATTGTTATCATTGCATTGCAAAATCAATTCATTATTCAGATTGTTAAAATACTTGGGCTTATGCAGTAAAATCAGTAGCAACCAGCGATAGGGGGATATGGGTCGTTTTCGAGGTGTGCTTTTTTGAATATTGCGGGGTGCTTTTCGCCTGATTTCCAAGAGTGTTTTCAGATCATGCAAATCCATGTCGCACATCTGGGCCATGCGTTTTAACAGCAATATCGACAATGCGGGTGCATTTATGCTTTGTATGAACGGTTTTATGTCATGAATAAATTTGGCGCGATCTTCGGTGCGGTGAAGATTCAGTTTTTGCGAAAACGCTGCCAGCAAAAATTCCGATAACGGTGAGGATTGTGCTATCAGTCGTTCAAAAGCATTTTTCCCATGCTGGTGGATGAAGCTATCCGGATCCTCGTTTTCGGGTAAGAATAAAAATTGGACTGTCTTACCGTCGGACAGCTGTGCCAGGCTGTTTTCTAAAGCGCGTCGTGCGGCTTTCTTGCCGGCATTGTCGCCGTCGAAGCAAAAAACGATCTTGTCAGAATAACGCAGCAATTGCCGGATATGAAAATCGGTAACTGCGGTTCCCAGGGTTGCCACGGCATAATCGATACCGTGTTGGGAAAGTGCGACAACATCCATGTAACCTTCGACAACAATGACGCATTTTGCATCCCGAATGGCTTTGCGCGCGGAGTATAAATTGTAGATTTCATGGCCTTTGATAAAAATATCCGTTTCAGGGGAATTCAGATATTTGGGTTCCCCGTGATCTACAGCGCGACCACCGAATGCAATGATCTGGCCTTTTTGATTCAAAATCGGAAACATGATGCGATCCCTGAATCGATCATAGAATTTGCCATTGTCGTGGGCTATTACTAATCCTGCGCGAACCAGGATGTTTCTGGTTTTCTCCGCGTTATAATCCGGAAATACTGTTGCCAGATTTTGCCATTCGTTCGGCGCATATCCGATAGCGAAATGGACGGCGGTCTGGCCGGTGAGTTTGCGTTTTTTCAGGTAGTTAACGGCATCATTCGATTGTTTGAGTTGTTTCTGGTAAAACCGGGTTGCAACCTGCATGACTTCATATATATCCAGGGTAGTGCTTGCCGCTGCATTGTCCGGTTTTGCACTGGTTGTTAGAGGAGATGTTTTTGGGGAAACCGGTTGTGATTCAGGCATAGGCATGCCGACAAGTGCAGCCAGATTTTGTACTGCGTCAACAAAACTGTATCCGCTATATTCCATCAGGAAATTGATGGCATTGCCATGTGCGCCACAGCCGAAACAATGATAAAACTGTTTCGTCGGGCTGACCGTAAAGGATGGGGTTTTTTCGCTGTGAAACGGACAGCACGCGATATAATTTGCCCCCGCTTTTTTGAGTGAGACATGACGATCAATCGCATCAACGATATTAACGCGATTTAACAGATCGTGAATGAAAGACGGCGGTATTATCACTATTCGAAAGCAATCAAATAATGTCCGGCTGTGTTAGGGTTGAGGTGAATATATAATTATCTAGACGTGTGTTGCAAATACCTTTAATGAGTAAGGTTAATGTCGGTATTTTATTGATTCAGCCGGAAATCTTTGCTTTAACAATCGCAGATACTTTGGCCATGTCTGTTCGTCCAGCCAGTCTGGGTTTTAAAATGGCCATGACTTTACCCATGTCTTGCATATTTTTTGCACCCGTTTCAGTGACAGCTTCAGTCACAAGATGTTCAACTTCATCATCAGAAAGCGCTTTGGGCATGTATACGCTGAGAATATTTATTTCGTCTTGCTCGGCGGTAGCCAGGTCATGGCGCTTTGCAGCCGCATAGTGCGCAATGGAATCCTTGCGCTGTTTAAGCATTTTTTCGATTATAGCAATAATCGCAGCGTCATCAATCTCAATCCGCTCATCGACCTCTTTTTGTTTAATGGCAGCTTGCAACAGACGTATCGTATCGCGCTGTTGAGTATCCCCGGCACGCATGGCTGCTTTCATGTCATCGGTAATTTTTTGCTTTAAGCTCATGATGGATATTCATTGGCATGGTTACGCACGGACATTGCTTCCAGGTTTCGTTTACGACGCACAGTCAAATTAAAGTAATTTCCCGAGTTGGATGATTGGTGCACTTGTACGGCGAGTGCTATAAATTAGAACAAAGCCTGTTTTGTACAGCATCATCTAACCAGAATTAAGAAATGTTTACTTCAGTAGAGCTTTGGTGGCAGCAATTGGCTGCGTAGTCTTTTGTAGTTGCGCTTGACTGCTGCGGCCAATTTACGTTTGCGCTCAGCAGTCGGTTTTTCATAGAATTCGCGTGCGCGCAGTTCGGTTAATAAGCCGGTTTTTTCAATCGACCGTTTAAAGCGACGCATTGCAACTTCAAAAGGCTCGTTTTCTTTGACTTTTATAGTGGTCATAAATATAAATTATCTCCGGTAGTGTTGTAATAAAATATACTCCGACTTGCAGTGGCAAGTCCGCTAATATAACGTATTAAAAAAGCTTTTGATTATATCATATGTGATGGATTATGTAACTATGGCTGTTTGAGCTATTTCGAAATGATTGTTTTAGGAATCGAGACTTCTTGTGATGAAACCGGTATTGCACTGTACGCTAATGAACAGGGCTTACTGAGTCACGCCCTGTATTCCCAGATTGAAATGCACCGTGAATACGGCGGCGTCGTTCCAGAGCTTGCCTCAAGAGATCATATTCGCCGTATCGTACCTTTGATACGGCAGACTCTGGCGGAAGCGGGTTGTACGCTTAACGCGATTGATGCCATTGCCTATACGCAGGGTCCGGGACTGGCAGGTGCATTGTTGGTTGGTGCCAGTGTTGGCGCGGCGCTGGGTTTTGTGTTGAACATTCCGGCTATCGGCATTCATCATCTGGAAGGCCATTTGCTGTCACCATTGCTGTCAACACCGGCACCACAATTTCCTTTCATTGCATTATTGGTATCCGGTGGCCATACGCAATTAATGCGGGTTGATGGTGTCGGGCAATATCTATTGTTGGGTGAAACGGTAGACGATGCCGCAGGTGAAGCTTTTGATAAAACGGCCAAACTATTGGGTTTGGGATATCCGGGTGGCGCTGCGCTGGCAGAACTGGCCGAACAGGGGCGTCCGGGGCAATTCAGATTGCCCTGTCCCATGCGTTATAGCGGTGATTTCAATTTCAGTTTCAGTGGCCTGAAAACTGCAGTGCTGACTTTAATTCATCAGCAACGGGATGATCGGCAAACCTATGCCGATATCGCATGGGCATTTCAAGATGCGGTGATTACTGTGCTAGTCGAAAAAGCGTTAGCCGCACTCGCGGAATCAGGGTTGAATCAACTGGTTGTTGCTGGCGGTGTGGGCGCAAACAAGCAACTACGCCGCCATCTCACTGAGAAAGCCGGAAATATTGGTGCAGCCGTTTTTTATCCGCAGTTGGAGTTTTGTACGGACAACGGCGCAATGATTGCGCTGGCTGGTGCCTTACGTTTGCAGGCTAACTGTGGCAGAGATGTGTCAACGCGTGGTTTTACGGTTCGCGCCCGATGGCGTCTGGCCCAAACCTTGTAGGGATAATGTGTTACAAAAGCGCTGCGAGCACTTGATCAGCGCCGCTAAGGTTTTTTGAGATACCCGGTTATTTTTTTGCTATAAGCGCCTGGTATTTGGCCTGTAACTGTGCTGTACTTTCTACACAATCCGGATTGAGAATAATGCAGTCGACAGGACAAACTTCAACGCATTGTGGGACATCGTAATGGCCGACACATTCCGTACATTTTCCTGAATCAATAACATAGATTTCCTCGCCCTGGGATATTGCGCCATTTGGGCATTCGGGTTCGCATACATCACAGTTGATACATTCATCCGTTATGATTAATGCCATGTTTACCTCAATACTAATCGGGCTGCTTTGCCATTTTATAGCGCAGGTGTTGTGCCACGTATGGATGTACAAATTTATCGGCTTCACCGCCAAGTAACGCAATTTCGCGCACGATTGTCGCGGAAACAAACATGTATTTTTCGTTGGGTGTCATAAACAAGGTTTCGACATCCGGATACATACTGCGGTTCATGCCAGCCATTTGAAATTCATATTCAAAATCGGAAGCGGCGCGCAGGCCGCGCAATATGATGCGGGCATTTTGTTGCTGCAGAAAATTCAGCAGCAGACCTGAGAATGCCATGACACTGACATTCGGGCAATCGGACAAGACTTGCCGGGCCATATCGACACGTTCATCGAGTGTGAAAAATGGTTTTTTTGCGCTGTTGACAGCAATTGCTACGGTAACCTGATCAAAAATACGTGCTGCGCGCCTGACCAGATCTTCATGTCCGCGCGTAATGGGATCGAAAGTTCCCGGATAAACGGCTCTATCCATGATTGTCCTGGTCCTGATTTAGTTCCAAAAGATAATAA
>CAZTCY010000117.1:0-7455 GCA_964612715.1 uncultured Nitrosomonas sp.
TTCAGCGTAATCGGAGACAGGCAACCGGAGATTAACGAAAGGGCTAAAATGGCAGGTAATGCGTGCACTAATCTTTTCATCAGCAGATCTTTATATAGGCAGAGAACCTGAACGTTTAAACGTTGATCCTTTCCAGCATACCGTGGGACTAAACATCTATGCGCTATACGTTTGAATTTAACTCAACCGCTGTTTACTTTTTCTTGATCAGTTACATTGACCAAGATTCAAAGCAGGGTCGCGCAATTCAAAAACAAGATTGCCATTTGACGACAAAGCGGGCACATAATGCAGATTTGCCCAGTAATCAATGACAGTGCCATCCTGCGTGATGACGCTTAAGCGGGGAATGTGCAGACGTGCATCCGCGCCAAATGTTGGACGCGACTGGCTACAGCTTTCCTGTGTTGCATTCAGTCCCGTCAGCCGGGCGCATCGATCTTCCTTATTTCCATTCACGCGGTTTGCGCCTCCGGTTGGCGCAGGAGCATTTTCCTTGCACTGCAGATTACCGTTGATCGCATTATGCTGAATCTCAGCACCACCGCTGTTCTGGGAAATCTGCAGATTTCCGCCGATGTCATTGCGCAAAGCCTGGAACTGCTGAGCATTGCTCTCAAACTGGATGTCACTTTCGATGATGTTGTCACTGATGATTGCACCACCGCCCTGTTTGATTTGTATCGAACCGCCGATTCTTGAATTTTCCAGTATGTTGACTTGGCGTGCATTTTCAGCCTGCACATTGCCGATCACGACAATTTTTCGCGCGGTTAAAGCCGCGTTGGCGGCAACCTGGATATTACCCATGATACGTGTACCGTGCAGTACGCATTCACTGTTGCCAGGGACGAGCAGATTGTCCACAACGGTATTCCCTAAGGAACCGGAACATAGGATTTCTTCTGCCGCAGCCTGCAAGGGCAATAAAAACAAGGTGCTTAGCATAATGATGTTATTGCTTATCGTTTTAGGTTTCATTTGAAGTAACCTCGGAAAGTTGCGTTGCTGGGGCAGCGTTATGTCTTTGCATAGTTAGAGTACATCCGGCCGGGGGATTGACAGTATACGATTATTTTAGCCTCTGAGCGCAGGCAGTTGTTCTTCTGCCGGGATAAACCTTAAGGCATAGCCGTTGTTGCACCAGCGCTCTCCGCGCGGTGGCGGCCCATCCTTGAAGACATGGCCCTGATGACCGCCGCAGCGCACACAATGGTATTCCGTGCGCGGCCAGATCATCTTGAAGTCGATTTGGGTGGCGATATGTCCGGGAATGGGTTGGGTGAAGCTGGGCCAACCGGTCCAGCTTTCATATTTGTGGGTACTTGCAAATAGTGGCAGATAACATGCGGCGCACAGATAAGTGCCTTCGCGTTCTTCGTAAACCAGATTGCTGGATTCGGGACGCTCAGTCGCTGCTTCAAACAGTATCTGGTAGGCCCTGGGCGAGAGCAAAGCACGCCACTCCGCGCGTGGTTTGTTCAGCGGCGTAATCGTTGCGGTGGCTTCGCCAACGACTTTGGAGCAGGCCGGAACAAGCGGCAGCACGGTCAGCGCGGCAAAGCCTTGTAATAGGGTGCGTCGTTTCATGAGGGGGCTCTCCTGGTGAATGAAATAAAAGCTGGAAAAATTGATGGCACGATTGGCTGGCGATTGTAATTATGCAACAGCAGCAGGGCATAGTCATTGCAAGAATCCGTCCAAGACCTTTCTCGAGTTAGATTCTCAATGTCAACGCAATAAAATCAGCTGCGGAACCGCGTCAGCAGAATTCCAGATGATCGCGTTCTGTTTTAGTTGATTGGCCAAAGTCCGGGCAACCTCAAGGCTGATGCCGAGTATCAGAAAACCGGGTTCGCCGGGCCAATCGCCAGTTGGATGTTTACCGATACCTTCAAGAATAACAAATCTGCGCTGTTTCAAGAGTTGCCTGAGTTTTGCGTGGCGTGCGGCGTTATCCGCCGCATCCAGAAGGGTGCTGAAAGGATTGCAGGCCGTCACAAACGCGCTGCTCGTGACTGCGTGGGTTTTGTGCAATTCGGCCAGTACTGGACAAGCTGTGCCAACCTTGAGCGTGAAAGGATTTGCGCCATGAATCTGGTATTCCGTTTCCAAGTAAGCTTGAATGATAGCGGGATCAATGTCTGAATCCAGAGACATAAACGCGACTCGATCCGGGTGGGCTGATTGTGACATCACTTTTGAATAAACTGACCGGGAATGTCAGATTATAGCGGTTGGTTGGGTGGGTGTGTGTGCCAGGGCCGCGGCTATCGGTCAGCTATGTTTCATCATGGGCTTGGCGCCAGGCAATCGCACGATAATCGAAACCTTTGCGGATTGTCGGCTTGATGATATCGAAGAAAGGGGAGAGATCGAAATCCCGGGGTGTAACCAGACTGTGGTGGCGGATGTGGTAAATTTCGGCATAGCAATCGGCGCATTGCGGATCGTTGAGCCATTCACGCTTGATTTCAGGCAGAATAGGGTAGGACACTGATTGAAAAGCCTGTGCAATGAGTGTCGAGCAAATGGCGCGTGTCGGATCGCCGCTGCCCAGCATCAGCAAGCGGCGGCGGAAGCGGGTTGGTATCGGTGCCAGCGGGAAAAGATAACGTGCCAGATCCAAAATATTTTTCAGATCATAATGATGACCAATGCGGCTGACAACAAAATCAACGACGCGTTGACGATCCGCTTCATCCAGACCTACAGGGCGGCAAATGCGCGTATTCAGATGGGCGTAATGCGCCAGCGTGGTTGCGCGTACACCTTCTTTGAGGTCGGCTTCGACCAGCACAAGCGGCATCTGCCAGGATTCCCGGGCAGGCAGCGCGTTGTGCCCGACATAGATTGCGGCATGTGACCAGGTTGACTGGGTCAGGTACTTGATCGGAACGCTCAGGCGCGTGTTGCCATCGACCAGCAAAACATCTGCCGGCTGTAATGTCGCATGCAGTGTTTCCTGGCTGACAGCCGGATAATAGGTGGCTTTTTTGAGCGGCGATGTCAGGTATTTCGCCAGAAGGTTTCCAGTAAGTTGCGTGATCCAGCGCATGCAGTGAAACTATGGGTTGCTGGCAGGTATGGTAGTGTAACGCGCTTCGGCGTAGAGCCGGAGAATATGCTTTCCGGCTGTTGTCTGACGCATTGTGCTGATGATTTCCTGCAGCGCCTTGGGAAATTCGTCAAAGGTCGGAATAGCACCCTGTTCGAATTGATCGCCACCGTAATTGGCAGGCAGTACCAGCGGTGCGCCGCTGACCGCAAAAGCCAGATCGGCCAGCGTCAGTGTGTCGCCGTAGAGATATTTGCGTCCGTCGGACAGTATCTGACCGACTTCCTGAAAGATATCCCTGATCAGGCACAATGCCTTGTCCGCTGCAGGCATGCTCAGGTTCTGCGACTTCCAGATCATTTTTCGGGGAATCGTGTAGCAATATTGGACAAAACAGCGCTCAAACCAGGGACTGCCCAGCGTGAGCGGGCGAATCATAATTGCCTTGTGCGGCAGCAGGTTGGTGTAGGCCCATTCGACGACTGCGTGGCCCAGATCGGAGTTGTAGCGATGCCAGCTGTATTGCATTTCGCTGGACAGTGAATCCGGAATCAGTTTCCGCTCTGCCGCCGCCTGTGCGTCATAATGACGGATGACATCGCGTACACTGGTCAGTTTGATGTCGCCGTCGCGGCACAAAACCAGGCTCTTCCCGCCCGACAGTTTGCTCAGCAGGAAATAAAAAGGCAGCGTATGCCGGTGCTCCTTGAACGGAATGCCGTAATAAAACAGCACCCAGCGGTTCAGCTCGGCATCGGCGCTGGGTGAGAAGGAAAGTACGTGAACGGGTTTTTTCTCGATGCTCATTTTTTTCCTGTGATGCGATCCGGATCCATTCCATAGCGGAAGGGCGTTGGGCGTTGTAAAACAAATAAAATTAATTGTCGTATTCGATTTCCAGACTGACCGGGAAGGGTTCCTCAACCTTCATATCGGAAACGCGGCGCAAGTTTGACTGCTTCAGAACCGCTTTGACGATACCGGGAATCTGGGTCAGGTTGATATATTGACCGAAACAGGTATGCAGGCCAAAGCCAAAATGCATATAGCTATAGGCAGGGCGGTCAAGGTGGAATTGCCGGGGGTTTTTGATTTTGCGCCCATCCATCATGGCCGACTGGGTCGCCGCAAGTACCCGGGCGCCTTTCGGAATTTTTGTCGAGCGCAGTGTACCTTTGGCGACAACATAATCCTCCGCGCAGATGCGTTGAATCCCGGCTGCGAAAGGATTCAGGCGCAGGCTCTCCTGGACAAACTGAACCAGTGTGTCATCTTCGTCGGCGCGCGCGGCCTGCTGCGCCACAACCATCAGTTCGGGATTGTTGAACAAGTGGTTGAGTGTGACGGCAGCGCATTTCGATGTGGTCGGGATGGCACCGATGATCAGTCCGATCAGATTGTTACGAATGTCCGGATCGGTCATCCCTGGCATGCCGGCTTGCTGTAGTTGCAGACAGCGGTTCAAGACATCATCCTTGTCAACCGGTGCTGCTTTTCTGGCGGCGATCGTTTGATCGAGATAATTGCGTGTCTGTTCAGCTGCACGGAGCGCTTTTTCTTCAACCGCCGGATCATCCGGATAAAACAGATACTGGAACATGCTCGTCGCGGCATCGGCAAATTCGGTTTCGTTCCAGCCCGGGGTGCCAAAATACTCGCCGATAAGGCGCGTCGGAACCACGCGTGTGAGTTGCTGAACGGCATCCATCCGGCCGCCGGCGGATTTGACAATGGCTTCACTGGTTTGGTCGACGAAAGGCTTGATGATTTCGGTGATGTCCTCACGGCGGGCGGCAATACGCATGTTGGAAACATCGCGGGTGTACTGGCCGGTATTTTCCATACCCAGAAAAAAATTGCCGCCATCGGTTACCTTATTCATTTTTTCGGCATAGGGCACTCTGAAAACCCAGTCACGATTCAAGACTTCGATAACATCCTCAAACCGGGTAACCAACGCGTTGCCTTTGAATACGACAGTGGGTTTGACGACGCGCAGTACTGCGAAAATACCATCCAGATGCGCGAGCGCCCACTGGGTCAGTCTTTCCTGTAACGCATTTGTTTCTTTAGCCATAATTCTAACTCCAGTGATGTGATGAACAGGGGTCGCATGTCATTCGATACATGGCCCGTAATCGTAATTGTTTTAAGCGCTAAGTCGGATCAACCATACCAGCCGCAATCAGTTTTAATGCGGTTATGCTCGGCACAAAAAAGTAATCGCCGCCGCGTGTTTCAACCAGGCGCGGGATATTACTGATGAAATGGGGAGGCTTGCCCGAACCGGGTTCGACCTGTATAACCACCTTGCCGGGATGCTCGGCATCGTGATTACCCAGTAAAACCTCCTTGTCGTTGCCTTCCTTGAAGTCATTGGCATAGTTAATCCATTGTTGCTGGACAAACTCAAATTGCCGTTGGATGTCTACGTTGAGCGCCATGAAAATGATGCCGTGATTACCGTCATCCCGGGTAGCGTCCTTGACACTGCCGTAGGGCAATCCACGCCGTAATATTCTGCGCCGATTGACCAGGGCGCCTGGTGTTTCGTAGGCGCCGGTTACGCCGTATTCCAGCGAGCCGCGCGGGTTGATACGGCGCAGGTGTGCACTGTAAGGGCATTTTGCGCCGTGAATGTCGTCGTTGTAATTGAAGTCGGTCAGCATACGTTTTTTCCCGGCAAAATCGGCGGCTTCGAATGCCTTGTCCCATTCCGCTTTACTGGCATCGTCGGGGGCCTTGACGACAGGCGCA
The DNA here is from genome assembly GCA_964612715.1 of uncultured Nitrosomonas sp. Lineage (GTDB taxonomy): Bacteria > Pseudomonadota > Gammaproteobacteria > Burkholderiales > Nitrosomonadaceae > Nitrosomonas. The sequence goes on from CAZTCY010000117.1 coordinate 5,816, forward strand.
CCATTGTCGCGCCAGCGTCCGGCGAATTTTGCCGCCAGCATTTCCTTGCTGCCGGGAAAGCTTTTGCTTTGTTCGTCGAGAAAGCGATTGAACGTGCCGACATTTTCATGCAGCTTGCGATAAATCATGTATGTACCGTTACGCGCCAGCAGTGAGGGCGGGGGAGCGGTTTTAGGATATTCCATGGCTTCGTCGACATGTTCAAGCAGGAATTCACCGGTCGCCAAAGGCGCCCAGCTGCCGTCACGCATCAGTTTGCCGCGTCCCAGTACGCGCGCGGATATATTGGTTTGTCCCTCGAAAACCGGATCGCTGATACCGTCGGTAAAACCGAAATGTTCTTTGGGTGTAGGGTTGCCTGCTTCATCATACAACACGCTGGCTTCCTGGTAAGGCAGATCATCTTCTCCTTCATCGCCATGGTGACCGGTCAGCAGCGTTACGCCGCCACCGGAAGCTTCGACCTGTTGTACAACCCAGTTATAGCGTTCGATCAGCGCCTCCGTGTTCAGCGCATTGATCGACATCCAGATATGCACTCTCTCCTTTTTCCAGATGTTATCCCAGTTTTCCGGTGCGCTCGGACCATCGTCGCCGAGAATATCCTTGCGCTTTGCCATGCCCATCATGAAATCTTCCGGAAAACCTCTGAGCGATGCGGTGGGCAATTCCAGCGCTTTCAGTCCAACATAAGTGAAGGCGATATTGGTGGTGGCCATCGGCTTTTCCACGGCAGGACCGTTTCCGGATTGGTTCCATGAAATGGCTGTGGTGACTTTGGTTGTGATTGCGCCGACAAATTTGCGGCCTTTGTCGCCGTCATTGATCCGAAAAAACAGGTAGCGTGCCTTTTGATAGTTATAGGCACCGTATGCCTTGATGATGTTTCCCTGAATGTCAGTTAGGTCGAGATCTTTTGTCATGGTTAATCGTTCCTGTTAGGGTTGATTTTTCAGCGGGTTTGTCAACGGGTTGATCATCCATCAGCGCCCATTAAGGCGTTGATTTCCCGGGCGGCCATGTGGGTGCGGTCAGATTGTCAGGCTGTACACGTGCTATAAAGGCTTTGAAATTCTGTTGAATTTCAGCCGCGTTTTTTCCCTGGTGTTCGATCGCGAATTGGGTAAATTCCTGTTTCAGGTAAAGCGCCTTGAGCTGTTCCTGCAGCGAGTCGTCTGTTGATCCATTAAAAAACAGGCTGGCTTCAAACTGGCATTTTTTAATGTAAGCGATGAAACCGGCGCAATCGGTGACTTTGTCGAATGCCACACAGTGTTCCCAGATATGACGTACATCACGCTGAGTCCCTTTATAGTCAATGTAAGACCAGTTTTCCCACATGCCAGTGAGATAAGCATCCAGGTCACCATAAAAATTGCTCGAGAAAACCAGATATTTCGATTTCAGATGATCTTTGTGCGGGAGCGCTTTTTTACGCGCGGAATCGGAGAAAATGGATGTGATATCTGAAAAATTGAAAATAGAATCATTGGCGGGCAGCGATTCATAAAATACATCATCCAGAATAAACAGGCGCGCCAGGTAAGTATTAGGTACCTTGACCAGAGGACTTTTCTCATGGATAGGCAAACGCATGCAGCGTTCGCGCGTGATGTCGGCAAAAGAAGTTTCACCGATGG
>CAZTCY010000118.1:0-7418 GCA_964612715.1 uncultured Nitrosomonas sp.
TGGTTCATCGACACCGACTACAACGAAGAGAGCTTCTTCGTCCGCCACGCGTACTTCCTCGGCCAGAACGACCCGTACGGCGCATTGAAGACGACGCTCAAGGCCGAGATCGACGCCGACACCTGGGCCACGCTCAACAGCGACATCTCGCGCCCGTTCCCCAGTCCGAAGAGCGGCCGGATTGCGGTCAAAGTGATCAACCACCTCGGGGACGAGGTGATGAAGGTGTTCCGGGTCGAGCAGCCGTGACTCTCAATCGGATTCAGCGGCGGTTGCTGGCCGAGGACCTCGTTCGCCTGCGACGACCGGACGAACAGCGCCGCTACGCCTCGAGCCAACGCCAGGGCCGCGTCGATCCCAACCCCCATCAGATCGACGCCGTCGTCTTTGCGCTGCGTCGCATCCCGGAAGGCGGCTGCATCCTCGCGGACGAAGTGGGCCTGGGCAAGACCATCGAGGCCGGGCTAATCATCTCGCAGTTGATGGCGGAGGGCATGCAGCGCGTCCTGCTCGTCGTGCCCAAGTCGCTCCTCGGCCAGTGGAAGACCGAGCTGTACGCACTGTTCGGAATCGACGCGCGGGAAGGGCATCTCGATCCGGAGGTCTTTGCCGGCACCGGCGTCTTTCTCACGCATCGTGAACTGGCGGGCGGCACGAAGGGCGCCTCGGTGCTCAAGGCGGTGGACCCCTTCGACCTGGTGGTCGTGGACGAAGCCCACGAGGTGTTCTCGGGGATCTACAAGCGCTATCGCAAGGACGGCGCGTACGACCACGACTCCCCTCAGGCCCAGACGGCTGGCCGCCTGCGTGAGGTGATCAAGCGCAGCGGTTGTCCGGTCGTCCTCCTGACGGCCACGCCCATCCAGAACTCGCTCGCGGAGCTGTGGGGCCTGGTGCAGTACGTGGAGCCGACGGGCACGCTGCTCGGCCGACTCCCGACGTTCCGCGAGCGGTTCTGCGAGAGCGGCGATCGCACGGTATTGCCCGAGGAGGCGGGAGAGCTTCGACGCCGCCTGCAGACCGTCCTTCAACGGACGCTCCGCCGCCAGGCGCAGGAGTTTCTCCAGGTGCCCTTCGTCGAGCGCCACTCCCGGGTGTTCGAGTACGCCATGAGTGCCGAGGAGCAGGCGCTGTATGCCGACGTGACCGCATGGCTCATGCGCGAGCACCTGTATGCCTTCCGGGGAAAGCAGCGTCACCTGCTCCTCATCAGCTTCCATCGCCGGATGGCGTCGTCTCTGCCAGCCCTCGCGGAGAGCCTCCAGCGCGTCGCGCAACGCCTGCGTGATCGGCTGGCGCGCCGCGGCCACGTCGTGTCGGACGACAACACGCAGTTCCTCCAGGAGATGGCGGCCGATCTCGAAGAGGACACAGAGCCGGTCATCCTCGACGCCGACGACGTCGAGGCCACTCCGAACGAACCCACGCCCGTCTCCGAGACGGATGAAGGCATCAGAGCCGAGCTCGAGGAGGTTGCCGGGTTCGCCGCACGCGCGCGGCAACTCGGACACGACAGCAAGGCGCGGCAGCTTCTCGACGCCCTCCGGTTCGTCCAGGACCGCGGTGCGCAGGGCGCCGGCTCAGGCAAGGCGGTCCTGTTCACTGAATCGATCACGACGCAGAACTACCTGCGCGACCTTCTCCTCGAGCACGGGTATCAACCGGGCGATGTCACGTTGTTCCGCGGTGACAATGACGGCCCAGACGTCGAACGCGCGCTCGCCGATTGGGAGGCGGACGAGGGACACGCGATCGCGACCGCGCACAGGCCAAGCCGGGATGTCGCCACCAGGCTGGCGCTGGTGCACGAGTTCAAGCATCGGTCGAAGGTCTTCATATCCACCGAAGCTGGCGCCAAGGGACTGAACCTCCAGTTCTGCGACACCATCATCAACTACGACCTGCCGTGGAATCCTCAGCGGATCGAGCAGCGCATCGGGCGTGTCCATCGCTACGGGCAGACGCGTGGCGTGACCGTCATCAGCTTCCTTGCCGCAGGCAATGTCGCGCAGCGCCTCACGCTGGAGATCCTGACCCAGAAGCTCGACCTTTTCGGCAAGGTGCTCGATGCGTCAGACGTCGTGCTCTACCAGCCGTCGCACGCAGCGCCCGAGTCGCTCGTCGCGAGCGTGGCCGTCGACTTCGAGAAGGAGTTGCGTACCATCTACGGCCGGGCGCGGTCGCTCGATGAGGTGACTGCCGATCTGCAGCACCTCCGCGACACTATCGAAACCAGGCGCCGTGAGTTCGACGAGGTCCAGGAACGCGCCTCCGACTTGATCGAGGCGCGGCTCGACGACGCGGTGAGGCAGGTGCTGGCGAGCTACCAGAGCACGTTGCCGTCCGAACTGGAAGGGCTGGATCGGGACGTCGAACTGCTGACACGTACCTATTTCGACAGTGCCGGCGTGCCGTATGTACGGGACCCGCAGCCGAGCCGCGTCGCGTATCGCGTGGAGGCTTCGGACGCACTGCCGGACGGATACCGCAACGGGTTCGTCGCGAGCATCGGCGACTCGCGGAGCATCGGTGAAGGCGAAGCGCTCCACGTGGGCCACCCCGTCGTGCAGGCCGCGGTCGACGCCTCGCGACATACGACGCGCGAGCCGTTCGACGTCGTGATCACGGCCGGTACCGATGCCCCTGACGTGCTTCGCGACTTGGTCGGGCGGCGCGGACGCCTGGTCGGCACGCTGCTCTCCTATCGAGGTATCGAGCGGGTAGACAACCTGCTGGTGACAGCGGTACTGGACTCAGATGATGAGCCTCTGTCGAACGACGTCGTCGACAAGTTGCTTGCACTGCCGGTTCGTGACGCCGACGCACCCGGACCGTTCCGTCCGGAGTTTTTCGACGATGTGGTCGAGACGACGGTGTTCGCCGACCAGGCCGCAATGTCCGTCCAGGACCAGGCGCGATTCGAGCAGATGCGTCGTCAGCTCGATCACTACCTTGCCGATCAGATCGTCATCATCGGCCGCAAGGTTGCCCGGCTGAACGCGCAGATCGAAGAGCTCGAGCAGCGGCGACGTCGCACCGTCGGCGTGCAGGCCGGCGAGGCCACTGATGCCCGACTGACGCGGCTGCTTGCCGAGCGGAGCCGGTTCGAGAACGAGATCGCCAGACTCGAGGATGGTGGCGACGACGAGTATCGAGAGTGGCGAGATCGCCTGTTCGCGCGCCGCTACACGCGGCCCGAGGTGAACCGCGTGCTCGATGTGGGCTTCGAGATCGTGGGCGCGTGATGTTGAAGCTTCTCCACACCGCTGACCTGCACCTCGGCCTGGAGTCGGCGCAGTTCGATGAGGATGCGCGACGGCGGCTCGCGCGAGCCCGCCTCGAAGTCGCACGCACGATCCTGGCCGTCGCCGAGCAGTACGCCGTCGATGCGGTGCTCTGGGCTGGCGATGTCTTCGATACGCCGGAACCGGGCGAAGCCTGGTGGCGAGGTTTCGCCGAGGTGCTTGCCGCTCGGCAGGGCTGGTCCCGGCCGATTGTGCTGCTTCCCGGCAACCACGACCCGATCAAGCTGAACTCCGTGTACCACCCGGACCATCCCTTTCGTGCCGTGCTGCCGGACTGGGTGCACGTCGTGGACTCCGACACGTTCCAGCTGTCCCTCGGCGACGAAGCGTTGCTACTGGCAGCGCCGTGTCGATCGATGGCAGGCGCCGAAGACCTCGCCTTGTCCCTGCCATGCCGAGAGGAGGGCGATGGCCGCATCCGCGTCGGCCTCGTGCACGGGTCGACGTTCGACATGGAGGGCCACCAGACCAGCTTCCCGATTGCGCGGGACGCACCCCAGCAACGCGGGCTGGACTATCTCGCCGTCGGCGACACGCACGGATTCCGCGTCATCGACGAGGGTGGCAGGGCGCCCATTGTCTATCCCGGGGCACCTGAGCAGACCCGCTTCGGAGAGACCGGCACCGGGTACGCGGCGCTCGTCGTCCTCCCGCGCGCGGGGGGGCGGCCTGTCATCCAGCGCATTCCTGTCGGGCGCTGGACATGGCGCGAGGAAGTCGTCACGAGCCTCGAGTCGCTACGAAGGCTTGCGAGTGAAGACCTGTCGACGACAGTCCTTCGCGTGCGGCTCGAGATGACCGTGTCGGTCGCTGACGAGCGCTCGGTAGACCAGCTGATACGCCAACTGAAAGGAGACGTTGCCAACTCCGGGCGAGCTGGAGCCTTCACGGTCGACCGAAGTGGCCTGCGAATTGAAGTTGGTGACGTGAGCCACCTGATGCAGGACGCACCGGAGACGTTGTCGGTCGTGGCCGCCAAGCTCGCCGCGGCGGCGGCAGCCGATGACGAGGCGCGCCGTGCGCTTCAACTCCTGTATCGCACGCTCAGCGAGGCCACGGCGTGAGGCTCGAATGCCTGGAGGTCACGGATTTTCGCGCCGTCCGAGCGGCGACGATCGTCTTCGGACGCGGTGTCACCGTCCTCCACGGACCCAACGAACTCGGAAAGTCGACCCTCGTCGAGGCCATCCATGCTGCGCTGTTCGTGCCGACGACGTCGCAGGCCGGCAATGAGTACGTCACATGGAGCGGTTCGTCACCTGCCTGCGTGACGTTGACGTTCGAACATGATGGCAAGCGTTGGCGGGTTGCGAAGCGATTTGGACGGCGGGCAGAGGCGCGGTTGGACTCGTGCGAGCACGACTCGGAGAACTTCAGGGAGGTAGTGAGCGGCAGGGGTGTCGACGGCAGGCTGCGCGAACTGCTGGCATGGGGCATTGCCGCACCTGGCGGACGAGGCGCGCCACGAAAGGCCGAGAGCTTCCTGTTGACGGCATTGCTCGGCCGGCAGGGTGCCGTGCAGGCGGTCCTCGAGGCGGGTCTCGACGACGACCAGGACCCCGACAAGACCGGCAAGTCGCTCGTGACGCGAGCTCTCGGTGCCCTGGACAATGACCCGCGGGTCAGCCGGATCCTCGATGATCTTCGCGCGCGCGTCGAAGCCGTGTTCACCGCGACCGGGGGACTCCGCAGGGCAGCCGACTCCCCGTTGACGCAGCTGGACCAGCGGCTGCGGACGCAGCAGGACTTGCTCGACAGTCTTCGGGAAGACGCTCGCAGGGGGGCGGGTATCCAGTCGGATGTCGTGAAGTTCCAGGACGAGCGCCACCGTCTGCTTGGCGAGCTCGCCATAGCCGAGGCCAACTGGAAGGCTGGCGTCGAGCAGGCCGACCGCGCCGCGACGAGAGCCGCGCTGCAGCAGCAGATGGACGAGATCCAGGCGCAGCTGACCCAGGCCGATGAATGGGCGGCAACGTTGGTGGATCTGGCCACCCGTTCGGCTGCAAGCAGGACGAGGCTGGAGGAAGCGAAAGGCGCGGAGCGCACTGCGACGGCAGCAGTGGCGACCGAGAGGGAGAAGCTGCAGGCCGCGGCCGAGGCCGTCGCTCGGGCGACCGAAGCCGGCGAGCAGTCAGAGCGGGTGAACGATGCCGCACGTGCTCGGAGGCGAGCGGAACTCGAGATGGCGCGCTCGCGTGCGGACGCCCGACTCGGTGAAGTAGGGTCCGCCGAGCAGGCGGTCGCGGCAGCGGCGCGACTGGAACAGGAGTTTCACGAGGCATCCGCGGCGCATCTCGCAGCTGTAGCCGCAACACACGACGCAACACGGGCACTGGAGGCTGCGACCACTCGCGTGAAGCTGCGCGACTTGCGCGCGCACCAAGACGCAGCAGCCCACGCCAGCGAACGCGTCCACGAGGCGGGACGGCTCGAACAGGCTGCCCGCGTGCAGTTGGATGCCGCGGCCGAGGCTATCGCCGACGCCGAGCGGCGTCGGGACAGTGGCGATCCGGAGTCGCAGTCGGCGGAGGTCAAGGACGCCGAGGCCGAGGTGCTGCTGCTGCAGGCCGTCGAGTCGCGTGTCGTGATCGAGCGACTGCGGGCTGACGTGCGCGCACTCGAGGAGGCTGGCGAACGCGCGCGAACGTTGCGTGCGAGCGCGCACGACAGCCGTTCGAAGGCATCCGATATCGAGCGGCGCGTAGCCAGCCGCATACTGCCGACCAGGGAACAGATTCATGCGTGGCGGGGACTCGAGCGTGAGATGCAGGGCGAGTCCGGACGCGTGTTGGCTACGCGACCTTCGACGCTGCTCCCCGTCGGTCTTGCCGCTCTCCTGACATTCCTCGTCGTGTTTGCCGGCATTCGTTTCGGCCTGGGTGCGTCAGTGATGGTGGCTGTGGGCGTGGGTCTGGCCGCGGCAGCGCTCGTGGGCGGGCTGGTGCGCGTGCCGCTTCAGGGGCGTTTGCAGGCAGAGGCGGCTGATCGCGAACAGTCGACACGACGGCACGATCGCTGGACACGCGAGGTGGAGCCCAGCCTGCGGACAGCCGGACTTTCCACGCTGGCTGACTATGAGGATGCCGTAGGCGAGGTCGAGCACCTGAAACTCGAGAGCCAGCGCCTCCGGAACCAGGCCGACCGGGACGACATCGACGCTGTCGACGCCGAGCGGCGCGCGGCGTCTCTCGAGTCGCGTCGAGATGAGCTGACCCGTCTGGAGCGCGAACGGCCCGTCGCCGATGAGGTCGTTGTCGCCGAACGCACGCAGGCGCTGGGCGGGGACGTGAACAGGGTGCGGTTGCGGATCGGGGAGTTGCGTGCAGGCCAGGACGCCGCACGTGCGCGTGCGCGGGAGCAAGCGCAGGCAGCCGTGACTCTTGCGGCCGTCGCCCGAAACGAACGACAAGCCGAGTACGACGCTGCCGCCAGGACGCTGGCCGGAGCGGAGGCGACACTGAGGCTTGCGCGCCAGCAATGCAACGCCGAAGAGGTGACGCGACTCGAAGCGCGCCTTGCGGAGATCGGTGAGACGCCAGATGTCCCGGTTGCCGACGCATCGACAGCATTGGATGCGGCGAAGGCACGACAGACTGAGACCGCGACCATCGCCGACAGCTTGAAGTCTCGCGTCGACGAAGCGATGTCTCGTGCCGCGGGCGCCGTGGCGGCCCTTGGGGGAGACCTGTTGCTGGCGCGCCAGGCTGCGCAGCTCGATCTCGATGAAACCGTGGAAGCGCTTAGCAGCCTCGAGACCGATCACACGGCGGATCTGTCGTCCGCGGCGGAAACGCTCGAGCAGGCGAAACGCACACATGCTGACCTCGAGGTGTCACTCTCGAACGCGACGACGATTCTGGAAGCGGCTGTCCGCACACGCTCTGATGCCCAAGCCGCGTTGGCAGCGCTCGACACAGATGCCGCGGCAGTTCAGGGGCAGCTCACGGCCATCAACCGCCCACGGATCGAGCAGCGGCGTCTGGAGGTGACCAGCGATCCCGCGTTCGCCTCGCCGGAAGGTCCAGCGCTTGACGTCACTGCAGCAACGGCCGAAGTCGAGCGACTCCAACGGCAACTCGAGCGGTGCACGAACGACATGAACCACGCCAGGGG
>CAZTCY010000119.1:0-7260 GCA_964612715.1 uncultured Nitrosomonas sp.
CCGGATACGATGCGTAATCCACGCTGTTGCAGCACTTTCGCCATGACACGCGCATTCTCAATGACTTGTTCCTGATATTTTTTGAATTCGCTGGTTGATGCTTCCTTGAAAGCAACGGCTTTTGCGGCAATGACGTGCATCAGCGGGCCGCCCTGGGTTTGCGGGAAAATGGCTGAGTTCAGCGCTTTTTCATGTTCGGGCTTGGCTATGATAATGCCACCGCGCGGCCCACGCAGGGTTTTATGTGTCGTACTGGTTACAAAATCGGCGATACCGACCGGATTCGGATAGAAGCCTGCGGCAATCAAGCCCGCATAATGCGCCATATCGACAAACAGATAAGCGCCGATCGAATCGGCGATTTTACGGAAACGTTTCCAATCAATAACGCGCGAATAGGCCGATGCGCCGGCAACAATCATTTTGGGTTTGTGTTCATGGGCCAGTTTTTCGACCTGATCGTAATCCAGTTCTTCTGTTTCCGGATGCAGTCCATAGGAAACCGAATGAAAGATTTTGCCGCTCATGCTTACCGTTGCGCCATGCGTCAAATGCCCGCCATGCGCAAGAGACATACCCAGCAGGGTGTCTCCCGGTTTTAAAACAGAAAGATAGACAGCAGCATTGGCCTGTGAGCCGGAATGCGGCTGCACGTTGACATATTCTGCGTCGAACAGTGATTTCAGGCGGTCAATAGCCAGTTGTTCCACGGTATCGACAAAATTGCAGCCGCCATAATAACGTTTGCCGGGATAGCCCTCGGCATATTTGTTGGTGAGTACTGAGCCCTGCGCCTGCATGACCGCAGGACTGGCATAATTTTCGGATGCGATGAGTTCAATGTATTCTTCCTGTCGTTGCAGCTCGCCTTTCATGGCTTGCCACAGATCCAAATCAACATTTTCTATCGTATGATTCTGCGCAAACATGGTGTTATCAGACCTTTAAAATTTAAGAAACCAAGAAATTGCATATATTACCATTATTACCTTTGCGTAAAGCATCTATGATTTCCCGGGCAAGCGGCGATTTTTCGGCAACTTCATCGCGTAATTCGTCATTGTGTTATGACATCCCATTTTCATGTCATTTCCGGGATTCACTCACTCGGCCGCATCATCCGGACGTGACAATGTTATGGCGCACATAAACTTTGTTCAGCAATTCGAGGCCGCCGCCATAGTAGTATCAGGTGTTCATTTCAGTCGGCTTTATGCCAAAAGGCGGGGTGGCTGAGAATGCTGTGCCGGTCTTTACCTGTGTAATAATGTGACGATGCATGATGCCCATTTCATAAACACCGGACGAACTATGTTCAGAATAGCCAACGGTGCTTTATTAAGTGACGACGGCTTCTTCTGCAAAAGTGAGCAGCACTTTATTATGGTCGTCGATATCGACAGTTACTTTGCCGCCGTTGGTCAAACGGCCGAACAGAAGCTCGTCAGCCAGTGCGCGGCGGATCGTATCCTGAATAAGGCGTTCCATGGGACGTGCGCCCATCAGCGGATCAAAGCCGTTTTTGGCAAGATATGCGCGTAATTTTTCAGTGAAAACCGCTTCTACCTTTCTTTCTTGCAATTGCGCCTCAAGTTGCATCAGGAATTTGTCGGTGACACGTAAAATCACTTCTTCATCGAGCATGGAGAATGAAATGATGGCATCCAGGCGGTTTCTGAATTCAGGTGTGAACAATTGTTTGATGTCCGTCATTTCATCACCGGCCCGCTTCGATTTGGTAAAGCCGATCGTTGATTTTGTCAGCGATTCGGCCCCTGCATTGGTCGTCATGATGATAATGACATTGCGAAAATCGGCTTTGCGCCCGTTGTTATCCGTCAGCGTGCCGTAATCCATGACTTGCAGCAGAATGTTGAAAATGTCGGTATGCGCTTTTTCGATTTCGTCCAGCAGTAATACGGAGTAGGGGTGTTTAACAATCGTTTCCGTTAGTAATCCGCCTTGGTCAAAACCGACATAGCCGGGCGGCGCGCCGATAAGACGGGAAACCGCGTGCCGTTCCATGTATTCGGACATATCGAAGCGATGCAATGGAATACCGAGTGCGTAAGCAAGCTGGCGGGCGACTTCTGTTTTGCCGACGCCCGTAGGGCCTGAAAACAAGAATGAACCCACCGGTTTGCGCGGATTACCCAGCCCGCTCCTGGACATTTTGATCGCCGCGCATAAAGCGCTGATGGCCTTGTCCTGACCGAATACCACTGCTTTCATATCGCGTTCCAGTGTTTTCAGGCGATTTCTATCGTTACTCGTGATGTTTTGTGGTGGAATGCGCGCGATTTTGGCGACGATGGTTTCGATTTCTGTTTTTCCGATTATTTTCCGTTTCTTGGATTTAGGCAAAATGCGCTGCGCCGCACCAGCTTCGTCAATGACATCGATTGCCTTGTCCGGTAAATGCCTGTCATTGATAAAACGATCAGCCAGTTCTGCGGCGGAATGCAGTGCGGCTGCTGTATATTTGACCTTGTGATGTGCTTCATAGCGTGACTTCAGACCCTGCAGAATAGCCACGGTTTCGCTTACACTGGGTTCTTGCACATCGATTTGCTGGAACCGTCTTGACAGCGCATGATCTTTCTCGAATATGCCACGATATTCGGCATAGGTTGTTGCGCCGATACAGCGTAATTGACCGGAACTGAGTACCGGTTTCAGCAGATTGGATGCGTCCAGCACACCGCCGGAAGCTGCGCCTGCACCAATCAAAGTATGTATTTCATCGACAAACAGGATTGTTTCGTGACTGTCCGTTAATTGCTTGAGTACTGCTTTCAGGCGCTGCTCAAAATCGCCGCGGTATTTTGTGCCGGCAAGCAATGCGCCCATATCCAGGGCATAAACCTGATGATTTAACAGTATGTCAGGTACCTGCCCGTCAACAATGCGTTTTGCCAGACCTTCAGCGATTGCGGTTTTGCCGACACCGGCTTCGCCGACCAGCAGCGGATTGTTTTTTCGTCTGCGGCATAATGTCTGGATAACCCGCTCAATCTCTTCTTCGCGACCGATCAACGGATCAATTTTATTGGTTAACGCCAGTACATTCAGATTGACCGTATAATTTTCAAGGGTATTGCTGCCCGGCGGGCTCTGTTCCTGTTGCCCCTGACCTTGTTCCTGCTCGTTATCGTTACTTGACTTGGTTTCGCTGTCCGGCGATACCTTGCGGATATTATGCGAGATGTAATTCACGACATCGAGGCGCGTTACACCTTTCTGCTGGAGGAAATAAACGGCATGTGAGTCTTTTTCGCCGAAGATGGCCACCAGAATATTTGCGCCGGTTACTTCTTTCTTGCCGGATGATTGCACATGCAGGATGGCACGTTGAATGACGCGTTGAAAACCGAGTGTCGGTTGTGTGTCTACCTCAGAATCGCTGCTGATAATCGGTGTGTGACGGGAAATATGATCCAGAAGCGTCACGCGTAAATCTTCCAGGTCGACCAGGCAAGCATTCAATACTTCTGCGGCGCTGGCATTGTCAAGCATGGCCAATAGCAAGTGCTCAACGGTGATAAATTCATGGCGTTTCTGCCTGGATTCAACAAAAGCCATGTGCAGGCTTACTTCCAAATCCGGAGCAATCATCTTTAATTTTCCTCCATTACGCATCTTAATGGATGCTGATTACTTCTGGCAAATTCAACAACCTGATGAACTTTGGTGCTGGCGATATCGCTGGGATACACGCCGCATACAGCAGCACCTTCGGTATGAACTTTTAACATGACCTCGATTGCCTGTTCCTGATTCATTGCAAAAAATATTTTTAATACGTCGACCACAAAATCCATGGGAGTAAAATCATCGTTTAACAGTAGTATTTTATACAATGGAGGAGCTTTCAGCTCACTCTTTTCATTGATGAGAATAACGGTATCTAAATCTTTTTCCGCCATAAATACATATCCAACAATTTTAGTCAGTAAAAGTATAATCGCCAATATTTATAAATGGAAACATACCTGACATAGTTGACGATTACGACAATTTTTTCAAGTGTCTTAATTTGATTCGTAGGTAAAAATTCAACAATTTTTCTCTTGTTTATTTACGAGTCCTGTGTAACAGCTTGACTTTGACCTCGGATTTGCGTAAAACTTCATGTGGCGTTTGGCTTCAAGTGCTCTGCGGTACCAGTGTTAGCCGTTTGTGTCCTTGAAATTCAAATAGTATTAGGGTATCCGGCCCAGTTTTAAATTATAGGAAGTAGAAATGGCAACAGGTACAGTAAAATGGTTTAACGATGCTAAAGGTTTTGGTTTTATTACACCCGATGATGGCAGTGAAGATTTATTTGCGCACTTCTCAGCAATCAATATGTCCGGGTTTAAAACCCTTAAAGAGGGCCAGAAGGTGAGTTTTGACGTTACTCAAGGTCCTAAAGGGAAACAAGCCTCAAACATTCAGTCCGCATAACCAGAGACTATATCCGTTTTTTTCATCAGGAAAGTCTGGCAAGAATTACGGCAGCACTGCCAGATCTTCAGTTGAAATTCCAGGCATGACAATTTCACCCCTGCTCGTATCAGGCGGGGGTGAAATTATTCAGAAATAGACCAGCCGCTGACTAACATTGGCACAGTGCAGGTATGTTCTAAATCCACAAGTGCATTCTGGTACGCATAACAATAATTTCTTAATGCATCCGGGCGATTAATGCTTCGCCAAAACTGGAGCAGGATACTTTCTGTGCACCGGGCAGCAACCGGGCGAAATCATAAGTGACAATTTTATCCTGAATCGTTGTTTCCATGGCACGGATGATCATATCCGCCGCTTCAGTCCAGCCTAAATGCCGCAGCATCATTTCCGCAGACAGAATAATCGAACCCGGATTGACCTGATCTTTCCCGGCATATTTTGGCGCTGTGCCATGTGTGGCCTCAAAAATGGCGACAGAATCGCTTAAATTAGCGCCCGGGGCGATACCGATACCGCCGACCTGTGCGGCCAGGGCGTCAGAGATATAATCTCCGTTAAGATTCATTGTGGTGACGACATCGTATTCTTCCGGGCGTAACAGGATCTGCTGTAAAAATGCATCGGCAATCACATCCTTGATAATGATGCCGCCTTTGTCTTCCGGTAATTTCATCCATGGACCGTTATCCAGCAGTGTTGCACCGAATTCCTGGGCGGCAAGCGCATAGCCCCAGTTTTTGAAAGCGCCTTCGGTAAATTTCATGATATTGCCTTTGTGGACCAGAGTGACGCTTTTCCGTTTATTGTCAATTGCGTACTGAATTGCCCTGCGAACCAGACGTTCTGTACCTTCCCTGGAAATCGGCTTGATACCGATACCTGAAGTTTCCGGAAAGCGAATCTTTTTGACGCCCATTTCTTTCATGAGGAAATCGATTACTTTCCTGGATTCAGGCGATCCTGCTTCCCATTCAACACCGGCATAAATATCTTCCGAATTTTCGCGGAAAATGACCATGTCCGTTTTTTCAGGGTTTTTCAGCGGACTGGGCACGCCTTTGAAATACCGTACCGGGCGCAGGCAAACGTAGAGATCCAGTTCCTGGCGTAACGCTACGTTAATCGATCTGATTCCACCGCCGACGGGTGTGGTCAGCGGCCCTTTAATCGAAACGACGAATTCTTGCGCTGCTGTTAAAGTTTCATCGGGCAACCAGACATCCTTGCCGTAGACCTGTGTCGATTTTTCGCCCGCATACATTTCCATCCAGGCGATTTTGCGCTGATTACCGTAGGCCTTGGATACAGCCGCATTCACGACGTTCTGCATGACCGGCGTGATATCCACACCGATGCCGTCACCCTCTATGAACGGAATGATGGGATGATCGGGCACCTGCAGTGTTAAATCCTGATTTACGATAATCTTTTCACCGTCATGCGGTATTTTTATATGCTGATACATTACATCTCCTGAAAATAGTCAATTTCTAAATGGTAAAAGAAGGGCATGCCATTATAAACCGTTGATCCCGTTCAATCCTGAATGGATGGTGTGCTCGCCGGGATAAGCAGGCAATCCCGTACGGTCACTGCTGTCCGAGACGCAATGTCATGGTGTCATTGGACTGAATGACATCAATATTGCGTAAAAAATTTTGCCCCAGTAACGCCATGTCGCCCGGCAGGCCAACTGAAACCTGTAAACCGCTGACCACAATGCCGCCAGCTTCTATGGTTTGATCATAGACCATTTCGCCCTGCACGATACCGCCGGCGGTTGTAAAGTTCGCGGGTCTGCCTTTGGGTAATTGCGCGCTGCGGGCAAATTCAGAGCCAACCGAAACAACAGTTGCACCTGTGTCCACCATGAAGATGATGGGATAGCCGTTAATTGATCCCTGGATATAATAGTGGCCGTCCCATGAACGCGGAATGACTGCCTCGCCGGATATCAGACCTTGTTTGGCTACCGAAATCCTGGGTTCCAGCCTGGTATTGAAATACAGATAAACCGCGGTGAAAATAGTAATCCAGATAATCAGTACATGGATAAAACTGCGGTACATAAGTTCAGTGGACTATTTCAATCGATTGATACGGGCGGTTTTTCAGATTTGCGCTCATTCCCCACCCTTCGGGCCCCAGAATACCACCCAAGTCATAAAGTCGGATGAAAAATGCTCAAATCGATGCTCGACATGTGCCGCGACAAAAAACACCATGCCGGGTTCAAACCGATGCCGCTCACCGGCAATCACCAACTCACCGTGACCGGAATGAATGAAATAGAGTTCATCCTGGTCATGCGGCGTTTGTATATCCGTGTTTCTGGGGGCATAGACTTCAACAGACATCGAACCATGCCGGAATGTTTCTACAAAGGGTTCGCCCATCGGCCATTCTTCGGTGACTTTACCCGGTATTCGCTTCAATAATTCGGTTAAGGTTGCTTTCATTTGATTCATCCAATGCAAAATTCCTGTAACAGGATTAAAGGGTTCCAGAGCAGCAGTTTATGCATAAAATCTTGCGCAATAGTACAAAGACCGGTTAGCCGTTCTACGCATCGGAAAGTATATCCCAATGCCGTACGGTCGTCTGCGATGATTGGATATGGAGGATTACTGCTTGAATATATTGATCGTGTTTCTGTGGGGTTCTTCAACTGTTTGACCAGTCAAGTCGTAGTGCTTTTTTGCCGCCCAGCAGCGAGCCGAATGTTGTCTGTACAGCAGACACTGGTCTGGTGTAAGTATGGAAAGTTTAAAACAACGCTGCCGAATTTTTAATTGTATAAATTATATA
>CAZTCY010000120.1:0-7046 GCA_964612715.1 uncultured Nitrosomonas sp.
GCGAATCGCCGAGCAGTTTTTTTTCCGCCTCGATAAATGGCAACAGATGCGCAACAGCCTGTTTCATCACGCGTGCCGATTTGACAACCTGCGGCAGAAACATTTTGCCCGCGCCGAACAGATCGCCGACCACGCCCATGCCGTCCATCAGCGGGCCTTCAATCACCTGGATTGGCCGCCCGCCCCTAGCATCAATCTCTTTGCGCGCTTCTTCGGTATCCTCAACAACATAGGTAGATATGCCCTTGACCAATGCATGCGTCAACCGATCCTGCAACGGCAGTTCACGCCAGCTTAAGTCTTCGATCTGCTCTTTTTTCCTGCCCTTGAAGTTTTCAGCAAAATCGACCAACCGCTCAGTCGCATCTTCACGGCGGTTAAACAGTACATCTTCGATGCGTTCCAGCAGATCCGCCGAAACATCCGAATAAACACCCAATTGTCCGGCATTGACGATACCCATGGTCATACCGGCCTTAACCGCATGATAGAGAAAGGCTGTGTGAATCGCTTCTCGAATGGGGTCATTGCCGCGGAACGAAAATGAAATGTTGGAAACACCGCCGCTGATTTTGGCATACGGCAGCGCTTTTTTAATCTCCCGTGTCGCTTCGATAAATGCCACGCCATAGTCATTGTGCTCTTCGATGCCGGTGGCGATAGCAAATATATTCGGATCAAAAATAATATCTTCCGGAGGAAAACCGACTTTATCCACCAGCACGCGATAGCTGCGCGTACAGATTTCGACCTTGCGCGCCAGCGTATCCGCCTGACCGTCTTCATCGAAGGCCATCACGATAACCGCTGCGCCATAACGTCTCGCCAGCTTGGCGTGCTGGATGAATTCCGCCTCACCTTCTTTCATGCTGATCGAATTGATAATCGACTTGCCCTGGACACATTTAAGCCCAGCCTCGATCACCGTCCATTTACTGGAATCGAGCATGATCGGCACACGGCAGATATCCGGTTCAGCAGCGATCAGATTCAGGAATGTCACCATCGCCTTCTGCGAATCCAGCATGGCTTCATCCATATTGATATCGATAATCTGCGCGCCGCTTTCAACCTGGTTACGCGCCACATCGAGCGCCTCGGCATACTGGTCGTTCAGAATCAGGCGTGCAAACGCACGGGAACCGGTTACATTGGTACGTTCTCCGACATTCACAAACAGGGAATTGTCGTCAATATTTAAAGGCTCCAGACCGGACAATCTCAGCTTTTTGGGTATTTCCGGAATTTTCCGCGGCGGTAACGCAGAAACCGCTTCGGCAATGGCTTTGATATGCGCGGGCGTAGTGCCGCAACATCCGCCGACAATATTCACAAAACCAGACTGGGCAAAATCCTTGAGCTGTTTCGCCGTGTATTCCGGCGTCTCATCATAGCCGGTCTCAGACAAGGGATTGGGCAATCCGGCATTGGGGTGCACGCTGACATAAACATCAGCTACGCCGGACAATTCCTCGATATAAGGACGCATCAATTCAGCGCCCAAAGCGCAGTTGATTCCTACGGACAAAGGACGCGCATGCCGGACCGAGTTCCAGAAGGCCTCGGGCGTCTGTCCGGAAAGCGTGCGCCCGGAAGCATCGGTAATCGTTACCGAAATCATGATCGGCAAACGGATGTTGTGCACTTCAAAAAACTGATCAATGGCGAATAAAGCAGCCTTGCTGTTTAATGAATCAAATATGGTTTCCACCAGCAGGATGTCAACGCCGCCATCCACAAGGCCGCGTATCGACTCGCTATAATCGGTTACCAATTGGTCAAAGGTGATATTGCGAAAACCGGGGTCGTTGACTTCGGGTGAGATTGAAGCTGTTTTTGTTGTCGGACCGATGACGCCAGCCACAAAGCGCGGCTTATCGGGCATTTTCGCTTCCATGGCCTGAACAGCCTCGCAGGCCAGTTTTGCAGCTGCAACATTCAATTCATAGACGAAATCCTGCATATGATAATCCGCCATTGAAGCTGCATTGGAATTAAACGTATTGGTTTCAATGATATCGGCGCCGGCTTCGAGATAACCGTCATGAATCGCACGAATGATATCCGGCCGCGTCAGCGTCAATAAATCGTTGTTGCCTTTCAGATCGTGCGGAAAATCCGCAAACCGGTCACCCCGGAAATCGGCTTCTTGCAGCTTGAAGGTCTGGATCATCGTACCCATTGCGCCGTCCAGAATCATAATCCGGCCGGCAATCAGATTTTCCAACAGGTTCGTGCGAAGATTTTTTTTATTCATTGTGCTGACTGTTGTTTAAATTAAAGCGATTTATTATACCTACCCTACCGAACCCATCACGCCGGAACGGTCATGAATGCGTTATTATCAATACAACAACTCAACCTGATATCCTTTTGAATTCAAGTCGCTATTGTCCAGATACAATTGAATGGCCAGTTCCTGTCCGCGTTGAATCGCAGTCATACTGCCCTGCTCCCTGGAAAGATACGCGTCGGCGGTAAAAATGCGGCTGGCCAGCAACTGATTGTGAACGTCCGTCAAAGATAATTTTATAGCCGGCAATGCCTGCGCGTAAGCTGCATGGTTGCGAATAATCGTGGTCAGTGTGAGCACCTCGGGATAATGCACCGGATCGCGCACTTCAATATCGGAAAACACAATACTCAATTGTTGTATATGCGCTGGCAACGGCACCGCACAACCCAGCGGTTGGCACAATTTTTCCAGGAAAGACCGGCTCTGTGGAAATATAACCGTCAAATCCGTCCGGTAGGCATAAATGCCCTGCCCCATCAACAAGAAGCATAAAAAAATACTCGCCGCGACCCATGCCCGATCCGCGCGCGTTCCAGGCGGCTTCGCCTTCGACAGGAAATCAGTGATGGGTTCAGTAGCCGACGCTTTTGATTCCAGCGCCATGACAGCGGGTAACGATTCGGCAAGCACCGCGGTCTCCGCACCCACCGTCATCGGTATTGCATCCTGCACATGCACAATTCGCCCCGAGTCATCACCATGCGCATCACCAGACGCTTGTTCCGGCTCAAGACGCAGATCATCGCGCAACGCCGCAGATTCTTCCACAACCGCAGCGGTTTTGTCAGGCGCACCCAGGTTGCTGTTTTGAGTATCAACCGCTGAAGAGTATTCAATCTCGGATTCGGCCACCGTAATCAACGTAGCAAATCCGTTAAATACGGCACGACACGCTCCGCAGCGCACAAATCCATTTTGTGCCTGCAATTGCTCCGGATAAATTTTATATGCCGTTCCACAACTTCGACATCGCGTCACAAGCGCCATCAATCACCCCGTCACTACTGGCCAGGATACCGGCAGGCATTGTCTCTGTTTAATCATTCGATCCCGGATGATCCACATGATGCATTTCAACACCAATGAAACAGTTGCTGCCATGTCATTTTTTAATTCCGGTCAACAGTACCCAGCCATCCAATTCCTGTGCCGTCTGCATCTCGAACCACTGCTGATAGATTTCTTTCACGCTCTGGCCTTGTTCCTGCAATATACCCGAAAGTACAATGTGTCCGCCTTGCCGTGTTGCCTGCGCAAGAACAGGCGCAAGCATAATCAACGGATTGGACAGAATATTCGCGATGACAATATCAGCCTGTTCGATTGAATTCGAATCATTGTCTGTTGCGGAATAATCCGTGGTAAAAAAGAACTGTTCAGCATCACACGCGTTCAGCACGGCATTCGCCTGACTTGCCTTAATGGCATGCGGATCGATATCGACACCTGTTACATAACGCGCGCCCAGCTTCAAGGCAGTAATGGCCAGAATCCCCGAACCGCACCCATAATCCAGCACGGTTTCACCGCACAGCAAATTCTGATCAAGCCAGGAAAGACACAGCTGCGTGGTCGGATGACTGCCGGTACCAAAGGCCAGTCCGGGATCAAGAATTAAATTGATCGCTGCCGGGTCCGGCGGTTGATGCCAGGTAGGCACTATCCATAGCCGCTGCGAAATCTGGATAGGATCGAATTGGGATTGCGTCAGTTTTACCCAGTCCTGCTCTTCCACGACTTCCACACGATAACGGGGCGATTCCGCTAATTGGACAGCTTCAACTGCTGATTGCATAATCGATTCAACATCTGCGTCCTGTTCAAACAATCCGGACACTTCCGTTTTTTGCCAAAGCTGTTCCGGAGGTTCTCCCGGCTCGCCATATAACGGCCGCTCATCAGCTGTGCCGGCATCGGCATCATGAATTTCAACCGACAATGCACCCAACTCGAGCAGCGTTTCGCTCAGGGATTCTGCAAAAACATTATCCGTCTTGATAATCAGTGTTTTCCACGGCATACCGATTAATACCAACCCCTAACGATTATGACTGTGTCGGCATGCCGGTCGGTATACTGCATCCTCACCGCGCATGACCAAAAATAAAGAAGAGAGGAAGAGACTGTTGATCAAATTATCAGAAAATTAACCTGACTGCTCAACCTGTTGATTATGCAAAGCCAGTTTGTGTTCCAGGTAGTGGATTGAAAACTGCCCGCCCAGAAATGTCGCATCGGTAAGCAAGTCCAGATGTAACGGAATATTGGTTTTTATTCCCTGAATCACCATCTCGGATAATGCGATCCGCATGCGCGCAATCGCCTGTTCACGCGTATCGCCATATGTAATGATCTTACCGATCATCGAATCATAATAGGGCGGCACCATATAGTTATGATAGACATGAGAATCGACGCGTACACCGGGCCCGCCAGGCGCATGAT
This sequence comes from uncultured Nitrosomonas sp., assembly GCA_964612715.1. GTDB lineage: Bacteria > Pseudomonadota > Gammaproteobacteria > Burkholderiales > Nitrosomonadaceae > Nitrosomonas. Next base: position 4,742 of record CAZTCY010000120.1, read on the forward strand.
ACTGCGTGATCCGCCCTGCGGAAGGCGTTAATCGATAAGCATCTTCTGCATTGATGCGACACTCAATCGCATACCCCTTAAAGATGATATTTTTTTGCCGAAATGGCAGTTCTTTCCCTGCGGCAACATTGATCTGAGCCTGCACAAGATCAATCCCGGTCACCAATTCAGTGACTGGGTGCTCCACCTGCAGGCGCGTATTCATCTCTATAAAATAGAATTCATTGTTCTCGAAAAGAAATTCAAATGTACCAACGCCTCGGTATTTGATTTTACGGCAGGCTTCCGCACAACGCTCGCCAATTTTATTCCGCAGTGCTTCCGAAATGCCCGGGGCCGGTGCTTCCTCGAGAATTTTCTGATGCCGGCGCTGCATCGAACAATCACGCTCGCCCAAATGCACGGCATTGCCATGTTCATCAATCAGCAGTTGGAATTCTATATGACGCGGATTTTCCAGAAATTTTTCAGCATACACCACCGGATTACCAAAAGCAGCCTGTGCCTCATTCCGTGTCATAATCACGGCGTTGGACAAAGCCGCTTCCGTATGAACCACCCGCATGCCACGTCCGCCACCACCGCCTGCAGCCTTAATAATTACAGGATAGCCGATCTCTCTGATAATTTTTTTAATTGTATCGATACTCTCCGGCAAAGCCCCATCCGAACCCGGAACACAGGGCACGCCAGCCGCCTTCATCGCATTTTTGGCACTGACTTTATCACCCATCAAACGGATGGTTTCCGGGCGCGGCCCAATAAAAACAAAACCGCTTCGCTCAACGCGCTCGGCAAAATCGGCGTTCTCCGAAAGAAACCCGTAACCGGGATGAATCGCTTCTGCGTCGGTCACTTCTGCTGAACTGATGATAGCCGGTATATTCAAATAACTTTGTGCAACCGGAGCCGGGCCTATGCATACCGCCTCGTCCGCAAGCTTCACATATTTCGCCTCAGAATCCGCCTCGGAATAGACAGCTACTGTTTTTATACCCATAGCCCGACAAGCGCGCTGAATACGCAAGGCAATTTCACCACGGTTCGCGATAAGTATTTTCTCAAACATTTAAATCCACCGAATTTTGATAGGGCTTTCCGACAATCGACCGCAATACCGCTATTGAATAATGAACAAGTGTTCACCATATTCGACAGGTTGACCATTCTCAACCAGCATGGCCTTAATCACACCATTCTTATCGGCTTCAATCTCATTAAGCAGTTTCATCGCTTCAATAATGCAAAGCGTATCGCCGACTTTAACAGTTTGCCCCACTTCAACAAACGGACTGGCTCCAGGTGACGGGGCACGATAAAAAGTACCTACCATCGGCGACTTGACGACATGGCCATCGGGCAATGCCGCTTTGGTTTCTGACACTTCAGAATGCGCAGACGCAACATCCGCTGCAGACTGAGCCTGCCCTTGAGTTGCCGACATGGTGTCTATCTGCACGGATGGCATCCATGGATAACCTGGTGCGGACATCGATGTGCTTGCCTTGCTGATACGAACCTTTTCCTCGCCTTCAGCAATCTCCAACTCGACTATGCCAGACTCTTCAACCAGCTCAATCAGTTTTTTAAGCTTTCTTAAATCCATATCAAACCCCTCGAGACAAACACCGTATTTACCCGTGTCATTTCCAAAACAGAACCACCTAAAAAATACAATCGCCTGATCACAACAAACGCAGCAGACTCATCAAAAACGTACTAACAAGCCTTGCACACACTGAATTACTCAAAGTTCAATATAAAACAAACTTCGGATAGCGCCATACTATCTATCCACGTAACGCCAGAGCATATTCCAACGCCAGCTCATAACCTTTAGCACCCAATCCACTAATGATGCCTACAGCTATATCGGAAAAATAAGAATGGTGACGAAAATTTTCACGAGAAAAAATATTAGATAAATGTACTTCAATAAAAGGCAATTTCACCGCAGCCAATGCGTCCCGCATTGCCACACTGGTATGTGTATAGGCGGCTGGATTGATAATCATGAAATCTGTGCCGTCGGCCATCGCCAACTGAATCCGGTCGACCAATGACGATTCCGCGTTACTCTGAAAAAAAGAAATGTTTACATGCACCTTTTCCGCTTGCCGGCTCAGATTTCTGTTAATATCATTCAGCGTTAATCGCCCGTAAATCTCTGGCTCCCGCATCCCCAGCAGATTTAAATTCGGACCATGGACAACGAGTATATTATTTACGCTTTTTTTTTCGGAATTCATAGCTAATTATCGCATCTTATAGACAGGAAGTATAGTTTTTGACGAAATTAGCCGAA
>CAZTCY010000121.1:0-6930 GCA_964612715.1 uncultured Nitrosomonas sp.
GGATCGGCCGGTCTTTCTTCATGACGCGGCGTTCCAGGATTTTTGCATCGCACTGTTTGCACAAATTCTCAAAATCTCCAAGCGTGCAAAGATGTATGTTCGGGGTGTCGTACCAATGATAGGGCAATGCATCGGATACCGGCATATGGCCCTGGATGACCTGCAAGCGGTTCCTCCAGTGACCGAAATTCGGAAAAGAGACAATACCTTCCCGCCCCACGCGCAGCATTTCCCTGATGATTCTTTCAGTGTGTTTCATGGCCTGCAGCGTTTGTGAAAGAATGACATAGTCGAATGAATCGTCAGCGAAGCCGGAAAGTCCTGATTCAAGGTCATTCTGAATGACATTGATACCATTCTTGAGGCAACCCAGCACATTAGCGTCATCAATTTCCACGCCAAAACCAAAAATCCGGCGCTCCTGTTGCAGGTATTTGAGTAATGCGCCGTCTCCGCAACCCAGATCCAGTATTTTGGAATTTGGTTTAATCCAATTGGCGATAGCCGCAAAATCGGGACGCTGGGCCGCGGTTGATGATGTCATTGTAACCATGGCAATACTAAACCTCGATATTATTCATGTATGCCTGCACCAATTGATGATAATAGGCATCGTTCATCAGGAATGAATCATGACCATGTGCTGAAGTAATCTCGGCATAACTGACATTGATATTATTATTCAGCAATGCCTTGACGATATCCCGCGAACGTTCCGGCGAGAAGCGCCAGTCGGTAGTAAACGAAAGTACCAGGAAATTGGCTTTGATCGCTTGAAATGCGGCAGTCAGATCGCCATTATACGCATTGGCCGGATCAAAATAGTCCAATGCCCTGGTCATCAGCAAATAACTGTTGGCATCGAATAAATCGGTGAATTTGTCACCTTGGTAGCGCAAATAAGATTCGATCTCAAATTCGACATCATAACCGAAGGAGAACTTACCATCCCTGAGATCGCGTCCGAATTTTGTCGCCATCGAATGATCCGAAAGATAGGTGATATGACCGAGCATGCGTGCGAGCCGCAACCCGCGTCGCGGTACTGTATTATAGGTGTAATAATCGCCACCATAAAAATCCTGGTCAGTCAGGATTGCCTGGCGCGCCACATCGTTAAATGCGATGTTCTGCGCGGTGAGTTTGGCTGCGGCAGCAATGACGACAGCATGACGAACCTTGTCAGGATAATTGAGCGTCCATTGCAGTGCCTGCATACCTCCCAGACTGCCGCCGACTACGGCGGCAAATTGTGTGATGCCAAGATGATCTGCCAGTTGCGCCTGGGTTTCGACCCAGTCTTCCACGGTTACGATGGGAAATTTGGCGCCGTACTGATGATTGGTCAAGGGATCAATACTTGCCGGCCCGGTGGAGCCATGGCAGCCGCCCAGATTGTTGACGCCGATGACAAAAAACTTATTGGTGTCGATGGGTTTACCGGGGCCGACGATATTGTCCCACCATCCGGTGCTCTTGGGTTTGTCGGCGTAAATGCCGGCAACATGGTGATTTCCCGAAAGCGCGTGGCAGATCAGCAAAGCATTTGAACGGTCAGCATTCAACCGGCCATAGGTTTCATAAACCAGATGGTAGCTGTTCAATGTCGAGCCGCTTTTCAGTTCCAAGGGCCTATCGATATGCACGTATTGCGGTATTACGATACCAACCGAGTTTGAATCTTGCATTGAATAATACCGAAAAATCTTTCTGCTAAAAAACACATAATTATAGCGCTAAAAAATACAACTGCACCGGTCTGCACTGCAATCATCAGCTGTTCAGCTTCATGAGAAGATGATGCATCTTTTCCGGATTATCCGCGCGAACGATACGCTGCGCCAACGGAATAATATCAGGTAAATTACTTTTCAGTATCTGGCTCTTGATAGTCAGCAACTGCGAAGGATACATGGAAAACTGCTGCAGCCCCATGCCGAGCAGCAGGCGTGTGAACTGGAGATCACCTGCCATTTCACCGCAGATTGAAACCGGTTTTTCTGCGCGCACGGACAGCTGGATCACCCTCGATATCAACCATAAAACGGCGGGATGAAAAGGGTCGTAGAGATGCGCCACCGAGTCATCGACGCGATCAACGGCCAGCATGTATTGAATCAGATCGTTGGTACCGACGGATAAAAAGTCCAGCCGCTGAAGAAAAATTTCCACACTGAGCGCGGCTGCGGGAATCTCGATCATACCACCGACTGGAATCTTTTCGTCAAAATCGGTGTGCTCGTTACGCAGCGCTTGTTTGGCGCATTCTATCATATGCAGTGTCTGGTTAACTTCGTTCAGGTTCGACAGCATCGGAATCAGGATTTTGACATTGCCGAACTTCGATGCGCGCAATATCGCCCGGAGCTGCGTGAGAAACATCTGTGGTTCGGACAGGCTCAGGCGAATTGCACGCAGCCCCAATGCCGGATTGGCGGCCGTTTGAGAAACATACTTCAAATTCTTATCCGCACCCAGGTCAAAAGTCCGGATCGTAACGGGCTTACCGCGCATTTGCGTCGCGACGGTTCGATAGGCTTCGAATTGTTCTTCCTCACCGGGTAAATCATCACGGTTCATAAACAAAAACTCGCTACGGAATAAACCGATGCCTGCGGCTCCGTTTTCCTTGACCTGTTCCAGATCGCTCGGTAATTCAATGTTGGCCAGCAGATCAATCGGTTTTCCATCCAGTGTTACCGCATTGACGCTCTTCAAACGCCTGAGCTTTTGTTTTTCCAGCTCGAATTGACTTTGCCGCAGGCGGTATTCATCCAGAACATATTTGTCGGGATTCACGATGATGATCCCTTGACTGCCGTCGACAATCAGGCAATCATCCTCGAGAATCAACTGATGGGCGTGATGTAATGCGACAATGGAAGGAATATTCAAACTGCGTGCAACGATTGCGGTATGGGACGTCAGGCTTCCCATGTCGGTCAGGAAGGCAATAAACTGGTGCGGTTTGTATTGCATGATATCGGCGGGACTCAAGTCATGCGCGACCAGAATATGATCGCCTGAATGCCTGGAAGGCGGCGGTTGATAACCGGGGTGGCCCAGCAATGCCTTGAGCACCCGGTCAACAACCTGTTCCACATCTGTCTTACGTTCGCGTAAGTAAGCGTCGTCAATCGCTTCAAACTGTTCCAGCAGTACGTTTTTTTGCTGTGCCAGTGCCCATTCCGCATTACAATGTGTCTGAGAGATGATATCGCGTGTTGCTTCCGTCAACGTGGGATCGTCCAGAATCATGTGATGTAATTCGAGAAATGCACTGAACTCTGCCAGTGCCGGTCCATCGGATACCGAGGAACGCAACGCATCAAATTCAGCCCGGACAGCGGCGAAAGCGTTATCCAGACGTTTGATCTCGGTGTCGATCTGATTCCTGGGGATCAGATAATGCATGACCTCCAGTGTGGCGGATGCTGTTCTGTGCGCACGTCCTATCGCGATACCGCTTGATACGGCAATACCGTGCAGGATAAAGCTCATTCACCTTCCTCGAAATAATTCTCAATCAACGCGACCAGCGCATCCATCGCTTCGTTTTCATCATCGCCATTGGTTTCAACGTGTAACTTTGTTCCTTTGTTTGCAGCCAGCGTCATGACACCCATAATGCTTTTAGCGTTTACACGCCGGTTATTGCCGGTAATCCAGACTTCGCACTTATATTGACTGGCCAGTTTGGTCAGTTTGGCCGATGCGCGCGCATGCAATCCCAATTTATTGATGATTTCGACTACTCTAAGCTGCATGATCCATTATCCCGGGAATAACGATGATGCCTGTTTTTCCGCCGTCCAGCGCTTTTTCAGCAACGATGGGCAGCGCTTCGTTGCGATAGGTCAACGCTCTGACCAGCATGGGCAGATTGACGCCGGTAATGCAGACAACCTGATCGGTTGCGGCGAGTCGCGTGGCGATATTGCACGGCGTCGCACCAAAGATATCGCACAGCACCAGTACGCCGTGGCCTGTGTCAAGCTGTTGTACTATTGTGCGCATGTTGGTCAAAACGGCATCGGGATCATCGGTAGTAAAAACACCCAGGTGCATCAATCGTTCAGGTTTCTCACTCACAACGTGAGTTGCGCAGCGGATCAGATGATCACCGAGGTTTTCATGTGTAACAACCAGTATTCCGATCATATGTTTCTTTTCCTGATTTTTTAAATAATGAATGATGATCAATAGCTGCTGGCAAAAACACTGCGGTTTAAGCGGTTTAAGGCAATTTGCGCCGCATCAAGGCGGCTGAGCCCAACCCCATGCATAATAACAAAACAGCCAATCCCAGTGCCAGATAATTTCCCGCCAGGACATAGAGTGTCGCGCCGCGGAAGCCTTGGGCAAGGCCATGCAGTCCGTCGGTGGTGAAGACTTCAAGCTGATCCAGAATTCTTCCGCGTTCATCGATGATTGCGGTCACACCGGTATTTGTCGACCGCAGCATGTAGCGCCCGGTTTCCAGTGCGCGCATTTGCGATATCTGTAGATGCTGGTGCGGTCCGATTGAACGGCCGAACCAGGCATCGTTGCTCACATTGACAAGTAAAGTCGCCTGCGGCAGCTGAGCAATGATTTCTTCGCCAAAAACATCTTCATAGCAGATATTTACAGCAACCTGTTGTCCTGCCAGTTGCATCGGCTGCTGATCGGTACTGCCGCGGGAGAAATCGGATAACGGAATATGAAGCGTTTTGATGATCCAGCCAAAAACAGGCTTGAGCGGAATGAATTCACCGAATGGCACCAGATGATGCTTGCGGTAAACCTGTTCGGGTGAAGAACCCAGACTGAACATGCTGTTGTAGTAGGTATCGGTGCCATTCGTGGCATGTTCAGCCAGTCCAATGAGTATATCGCCGTCATTTTCCCGGGCATGTTCAGCCAGATACCCCAGATAATCCGGCGGTACTGCGTCATTGAAAAGCGGAATGGAAATTTCCGGCGTGACAATCAGTCGGCTGTCACTTTTCAGAATCAATTCCGCATAGGTCAGCATGGTTTTTTCAACATGATCTTCACGCCATTTCAGGTCCTGTTCAATATTGCCCTGCAACAGACTGACGCTTAATGGCTCGCCAATCGGTTCGACCCAGTTGATCGACTGTAATCCCAGTCCGCCCAGCCAGAGAACGCCGAGCAGCAGGCCAGTGCGCACAGCGGTTGCAACTTTTGTGAACCACAGGCATAGCAGTGCAGCACTCCAGACCAGAATCAGCGAAATGCCATAAACCCCAAATACCGGCGCGTACCCTGCCAACGGACTGTCGGGTGCCTGAGAATAGCCGAGCGCAAGCCATGGAAAACCCGTGAACAGTGAACCGCGCAGCCATTCAGTGAGCATCCATGCGGCTGCAGCCGCCAGCGCCCAGATAGGGGGCGAAGCCGCCCGCATGCGAAAAACCAGCCAGCCGCATAATGCCGGATACAGCGAAAGATACGCGCAGAGTATGACCAGGGCGAAAGCCGCCAGTGCTGGCGGCATGGCGCCGAAATCATGCAGACTGACGTACAGCCAGGTCACGCCGACACCGAACAGGCCCATGCCATACGCGAACCCCAGCCAGATGGATTGCGTGGCGGTCGTGCATTGACGCCAGGATAGAAAAAGTAATGCCAGGGTAGCTAAAGGTATCGGAAACCAGTAAAAAGGCGCAAAACCGGGAACAGTTAAAATGCCCAGAAAAAAAACCAGAACGATGCGCATAGTTATGTCGCTCAAATGAGATCACGCATTTTTGAAGCGCGAATGTTTGATCAGAAGAATGGATGTGATGGGTAACACCAGTCCGATCACCGTGACCGTAATCAACAGATAACCCAGATCGCCGTAATCGGCCGGTACGCTGATTTCTCCGGTGATTGTATCTTTCACTTCACGCGTAACCACGTAAAACTGATTCAGATATTTAGTGCCCAGCTGTGAGGCGGAAAGCGCCAGATTGGTAAACGAAGCCATGACCGCAAAAAATGTCGCCTTGAGTTTGTCGGGCGCGGAATTGGCAATCCATGCCAGCATGGGAATCATGGCAATCTGTCCCAGCGGCGATTCCAGTGCGGTATCAATCAGGGCGATAAAGCGGGCGTCCACGACCCCACCGGTAATCGATGCCGTCCATACATGCAGATCGTAATACATGCCGATGACCGGGAGCGACAAAATGGTGCCGGCAATGGTCAAAAAACCGATAATGTATGCAATCGAGCGTTCGGCCATGAAACGCCGGAAAATAAACATGCCCAGGAGCGTCAGGCTTGCACCGACCAATGACAGTACCGCGAGGAATTGTTGATCGAAACCCAGTTCATCGATCATCCACCAGGTCGATCCGGCACCCGGGCCGGGGATGGCGCGGAAAATAAATACAAGAAATGCCGTGCCGACCAGTACGTTACGTGCTTCCGGTTCGAGTTCGCTGACCAGTTGCCGCATCAGGAACAATACAATCGACATTGAAATCAGAAAAATAATTTCTTCTCCTCCGGGTATACGGCTCAAACCGACCGTTAACGATACGATCGTAAAAACCAGCCCGCCGCCGAGAATCCACCAGTTAACCGGCGGCGGTTCCGTATGAACGGCCAGCAGGCTGGCCGCATCGCGTCTGCTATAACCTTGCCGGACAAACCGGCTGATTTCTCTGCGGTGCAGCCATGAAGCCAGCACCACGCCGCATATTGAAATTAGTGGAATAATCAGCGCGAGCTCGTAAACCAGCAAATAAACGGCTTCTTTTTCGGCCTCGGGCAATGCCGCGGCATCGCGCAGCAGAAAAACATTCGCTACGGATACCAGTATACCTCCGCCAATAATGGCGACACGACCCAGCGTCTGCATGGTGACATGCATGAATTTACGTTTTTCCGGATCCATTTTCTGCCCGTTTTCATCGATATGCGGCACGGCTTCCA
>CAZTCY010000122.1:0-6876 GCA_964612715.1 uncultured Nitrosomonas sp.
GGAAGTCGTCGAGGATGACGAACAGATCCGACGGAGTCATCCGTTCGTTCTTGCGCAGCTTCAGATCGAAGTAATTCTCGAATCCGAGCGCTCGTGCGAAGCGGTTGCGGAGCCGGACGAGATCGAGGAACCCGTTGGCGAGCACCCATCGCTCGATCTCGCGAAACGCCTCGAACGAACTCCGGCGGCGTTCCTCGACCGGGTTGGTGGCGAGATTGGTGGCGGCCGTGCTGAGCGTCGCGACGTCCCACTCGCCCTGTTCGTTGAGATGACGCGGCTCGAACGCCTTTCTCTTCGTGAACAGGTCGGATTCGGCCTCGACGATCTGCCGCATCAGGTCGCGGCCCTCGTCGCTGTCGATGACGTTGGCGTCGAACATCGCCAGCCATCCCCTGAGGCCGTGCAGGATGGCGTCGCGTTCGGCGCCCGCGCCCATGCCTTCCAACCGCGCGATGTGATCACGTGTCGCGCGCAGCCTCGACGGTTCGGCCACGAACGCCTTGTACGCGGTTTCGGCCGTCGTGAAGCCGGACTGATCGTCGCTCGTCGCCATGTAGGTCGACCAGAACAGATCCTCCTTGGTGCGGTGGACGAGGCTGTAGGTGTGATTAAGGTCGTTGAAGAACGTGCGCGCGTCGGCGAGGGACATCCCCCTACGATACACGGACGTCCGAGACGATCGGCGCGCGCCGGTGTCCTTACCTAGCGGAGACCCGCACGACGTGAAATCGCAGGCCCTGTTCGTGGCGCACCGCGACGGTGTGTTCCGGTATCTCTGCCGCATCGTCGGCCAGGGTGATGCGCCGGACCTGACGCAGGAAGTGTTCCTGCGCGTGGCGCGATCGCCCGTGCCGGAGACGACGTCCGAGGGAGAGCGCGCCTGGGTCTTCAGGATCGCCCGCAACCTCGCCATCAACCACCGGCGTGATGCCGGCCGCCGGCCGCAGCCAGTCGAACTGATGGAGACGGCGAGACCGGCATCCCAGGAGACGTCGGCCGCCATGAATCAGGCGCTCGCCCGGCTGGCGCCGCTCGATCGCGACGTCTTCCTGATGAAGGAGCTCGCCGGGTTGAGTTACGAGGAGATCGCCGGCGCCTGCGAGATCACGCCGGATGCCGTGCGCTCCCGACTGCATCGCACACGACAACAGCTTCGACACGCACTCCAGCCGCTGCTCTCCAACGGCTGCGCACCACATGTGAGGCTCTATGACCCCCGATGAACGCTCGATCGATCGCGACAGTGCCACCCGCGGTCTTCTCGACATCGATGCCCTGCTCGACGGCGAAGCCGTCGACAAGGACTCGCTGCACTTCGCGCTCGACGATGTGGCCGCGCGCGACTATCTGATTGACGCGCTGCTGCTGCGGCAGATCGCGCGCGACAGCGGTCCGAGCCATTTCTTCGCGCCGGGCCAGCCTCGCGGGCCAGTCGCCCGCGCGGTGCGCTGGATGGCCGCGAGCCTCCTGCTCGCCGTGGGCGCGGGCAGCGGCTACTTCTACGGCGTGCACTCGCAGCCGCGCGTGGCGCCGGCGACATCGGCGGACGTTGATGCCATCACCACGCCGCCCGCACCTGAACCCACTCACATCATCCGCTTCGAGCCAGGCGTCAACTGGACGAGGCAGACAGGGAGCCGCTGACATGAGAATTCGTACTGCTCTACTGACCTGTGCGTCGATCGTGGTGCCTGCGCTGGCCACGGCGCAACAGGCGCCGCTGAAGATGGAAGAGCCCATCGTCCACTTCGGCCTGGTCGATCGGCACGCCGACGGTTCGCCCGTCGGATCGGCTGTCCAGACGGCCGAGGAGCCGGACAGCTACAAGACAGGCATCGTGTACATGTTGCCGTGCCAGGGACTGGGCGCCGCACAGAGTGGCCTTCCAGTCTCGTCGGCCGCGACCGACGTCTGGCAGATCTCGACGCGCGTACTGGCGCTCGGCAACGACGAAGCCACGGCACAGGTGACGTGGCAGGTCATCCGACGCAATGGCCAGGATGTACAGACGACACCACAATCGACGACGCTGACGCTCGAGCGCGGACAGCGCCTGACACTCGAAGAGATCGCCGTGCCCGCACGGGGCACGTGTGCGGCGCGCGCGGTCACGCTCGACGCGTTCTTTGCGTCTCGACACGAGTTGAGGGACGAGGCACTCGAACGTATGCGCACCCAGGGCGCCTCCAGCGCGAGCGGTGCGGCTCCGGCCGGATCGACGCGTGCGTTCGCCGCCAGAGGGAACGGCGTGACGACGATGAGAGTCGCCCCGGCGAATGCGCCGGCGCCGACCACGCTCCACGCCGACGTGTGGCTGATCCGCACCGGTGCGGGAAGTCCCGTTGAGACCCTGCACACGACGACTCCCGTCCTGCGCCTGCCGCTGCGTTTCGCGTTCGCGCCGATGACGATTGACGTGCCGTCCGGGACCGCCACGGTCCAGGTTGAAGGAACGGTCGAGGTTGGCCAGACGGCCGACGGAGAGGAGCAGTTCTTCTTCTCCGCCGGCCGGCGTGTGGGGTTCGTCTCGCGTCAGCAGCCCGCGCGCGACAACGCGCCCGTGTCCGAGACCAGCACGAGAACGGCCGTCCCCGTGCCCGGGCCAGACGACGTGTTGTCGTTCGATCTGCCGCCGGTGCAACTTCCCGGCGGAAACACGCTACCTGACCGCTTCTCGATCCGCGTGCGCCTGACGCCGCGCGCGATGCAGCCAGTAGCGCGATGAGATGACAACAGACATCGGATCCGCCGAACGGTGTCGGCGGATCCGATCAGTCAGTCTTCCGGCGGTTCCCCGCTCGGCGCCATCTTGACGAGCCGGGGCAGGAACCGCGCGAGCGGCTCGACGAGATCCTGCTGCGCGGCCATCACCTGATCGATGTCCTTGTAGGCCATCGGCACTTCATCGAGCCCGGCCGACAGCAGCGTCACGTTGCGTTCCCGCAGGAACGCCTTCGCGTCGTCCCACGAGAACAGCTGCTTCGCACGCGTGCGGCTCATCCGCCGGCCCGCGCCGTGCGCCGCCGAGTGCAGCGACGCGTCCGTCCCCCGGCCGCGAACCACGTAGCCCGGCGTTCCCATCGACCCGGGAATGATGCCGAGCACACCGGCGCCCGCAGGCGTCGCGCCCTTGCGGTGCACGATGACGTCCGCCTCGCTGCCGTCGGCAAGCCGGTGCCGTTCGCGCCACGCGTAGTTGTGGTGGTTCTCGATGTCGAGGCGCACCTCCACGCCGAGCGCCCGTGCCACATACGCGTGAATCAGCGCGTGGTTGGCCGCCGCGTACCGGCCCATCAGCTCCATCGCCGCCCAGTACTCCTGACCCGGCTCGGATGTCAGATCGAGCCACGCCAGGTGCGCCAGCTCCTTCGGCAGATCCGGATGCAGGTTGCGAGCGACCTTGCTGTAGTGATCGGCCACCTGCGCGCCGGTGCCGCGGCTGCCGGAGTGGCTCAGCAGCGCCAGATACGCTCCGGGCGGCAGACCCACGGCCTCGTCGGTCACCTCGAGCATTCCGAACTCGACGAAGTGATTACCGCTGCCGCTCGTGCCGAGCTGCGACCAGGCGCGATCCTTCAGACGCTGGGTGACGGGCGAGACACGCCAGTCGGCATCCATCACCTCGTGCTGCCGGCGCGCCTTGAACGCCGCGCCCATGCCGAAGCGTGTCTCACGCTCCAGCACGCGCACGAGGCGATCGCGATCGTCGTCGATCGTGGTCGTCGGCAGATCGAGCACCGTCATCTTCATGCGGCAGGCGATGTCGACACCCACGGCATAGGGAATGACCGCGTCGTGCGTTGCCAGCACGCCGCCAATCGGCAGGCCGTACCCGACATGCGCGTCCGGCATGAGCGCCCCGGCCGCGGCCACGGGCAGCCGGCACGCGTTCTCCATCTGCTTCAGCGCGTCGGCCTCGATGTCTTCACCCCACACCTGGTAGGGCGCTTCGGTCGTCATTACACACCTTCCTTGCCGGCGTGGCCGACGTCGATACGACATCGCACGCCATCTTCGTCATGGACCACGATCGGCACGTCGAGGAATCGTCGAATCACCTCGATGTTCGTCGTCGTGTGCGCGGTCGGCGCCATCGTCCGGATGGACGACGCGCCAGCGAGCGCCATGGGTACGAGCAGCTGATCGGCGAGATACCGCCCCACCGGCACGTCGGCGTCGACGTACGCCCGGACTTCGTCGCAGGCGCGTGCCGCGACCTGCTCGGACGTCACGCCCTTCATGCCGAATCCCGTGATGACCTCGGTCAACGACGACGATTCGACGTCGATCATCAGAACGTTGCCGGGCCCGGCCGACGAGGTCACGACGTCGACCTCACAGCGCGTGCGATCCAGGCTGAGTCGCTGCTGCACGCGCGCGAGCTCGCGGCGCGCGATCCGCTCGGGCAGCGACGCGATGAGCGCGCGAGCGCGGATGGTCGTCTGACCGCGCGTCACGAGCGAGAGCGGATCGAGCCGCGCCGACGGCGAGACGTCGACCGTGAATCGCCCGCCGCCAGCGGGATAGAAACCGTGCCGTTCGAGCGTGACGTCGATGTGAGCTCCCATCCGACGCAGCGTGGGCACGAACGTCTTCGCGAAGAAGTCGAACGGCGGAGCGAAGGGATTGTGCGTGCCCCCTTCGAGCGTCAACCGCGACGGCTCGCGCGCCATGAGCAGCGCCGGCAGCACCGCCTGAAGCACGAGCGTTGCGCTTCCAGCGGTGCCGACCGCCAGGTGATACGTCCCGCCTCGCACCTCCGACGGCTCGAACTCGAGCGTCGACGAGCCGAGCTCCGCGCCGCGGACACGGCCGCCGCCGACCAGCGCCGCCGCCTGCACGGCGGTCAGGTGCTGTCGCAGCAGACCCGGCTTCTCTCGCCCCGCGCGAATCCGCTCGATACGGAACGGCTGCAGGGTCACGAGAGACAGAGCCAGCGCGGACCGCAGGATCTGTCCGCCGCCCTCGCCCGCTGCCCCGTCGATGACGATGTGATCGCTCATGGTGTGTCGCTCAGGCCCCCGCCCGACCGACGCGGCCCGATTGCCGCGTCGGCCCCGCTGGCTTCACCAGCGACGGACGGGTCGGATTGCAGACGGGGTGCCAGACCTGTCGCGCCTGCGAACTGTGACTGTAAGTTACTGAAACAGCGCCTGTTGATGTCGTTGAATCCGTATTCTATGCGCGTGTCGTCGACTCAATTTACTAGACTATGAGATAGTCTTTATCCCAAGAAATGAAGCCAACTGTTGTCATCGGCCTGCTCGGCACGACGCTCGACCGCGGCACGGGGCCGGCGCGATGGGAGGCGTGGCGTCCGAGCGTGGCGCTCTGCCAGCAGGACGACCTGGTGGTCCATCGCTTCGAGCTGCTGCACCCGGCGCACTTCACGGCACTGGCCGAGACGGTGCGCGACGACATCCGTCGCGTGTCGCCGGAAACCGAGGTACGGCTCGTTGCGGATCCGACGACCGACCCGTGGGACTTCGAGGCGGTCTACGGCAGCCTTCACGACTTCGCGCGCGCGTATCCGTTCGATGTGGACGCCGAGGACTACCTCGTCCACATCACCACCGGGACGCACGTCGCCCAGATCTGCCTGTTCCTGCTGACCGAGTCGCGACACATCCCGGGGCGCCTGCTTCAGGCCAATCCGCCACGGAGACAGCGGCACGGCCACCCGGGCACGTGCCGCATCATCGATCTCGATCTCTCGCAGTACGACCGCATCGCCACGCGGTTCGCGCGCGACGAGATGGACGAGCGGTCGCTCCTGACGTCCGGCATCGAGACGCGCAACGCCGCGTTCAATCTCGTCGTGGAACGCCTCGATCGCGTGGCCGTGCGATCGACGGCGCCCATCCTGCTGCTCGGGCCGACCGGGGCGGGCAAGTCGCGTCTCGCGCGCCGCATCTACGAGCTGAAGCACGCGAGACACGTCGTGAAAGGGCCGTTCGTCGAGGTCAACTGCGCGACGATCCGAGGCGACGGTGCGATGTCGGCACTCTTCGGACACGTCAAGGGCGCGTTCACCGGCGCGCTGCGCGATCGGCCGGGCCTCTTGCGGAGCGCCGACGGAGGCCTGCTGTTCCTCGACGAAGTCGGCGAGCTCGGCCTCGACGAACAGGCGATGCTGCTGCGCGCGCTCGAAGAGCGGCGCTTCCTGCCGCTCGGCGGCGATCGCGAGGTCTCGTCGGACTTCCAGCTGATTGCGGGTACCAACCGGGATCTGGCGCAGCGCGTGCGCGAGGGCCGCTTTCGCGACGATCTCCTCGCCCGCATCAATCTCTGGACGTTCAAGCTGCCGGGCCTGTCGGATCGGCGCGAGGACATCGAGCCGAACCTCGACTACGAGCTCGAGCAGTTCCGCCGGCGCAGTGGCAACGCCGTCGCGTTCAGCCGGGAAGCCCGCGAGCGGTTCCTGTCGTTCGCCACCAGCCACCGCGCGCGCTGGCCGGGAAACTTCCGCGATCTCAACGCCGTCCTCACGCGGCTGGCCACGCTGGCGCCAGCCGGTCGCATCACGGTCGATCAAGTGAAGGCGGAGATCGCCCACCTCGAGGACGAGTGGGCGACAACGTCAACGACGCCGGCCGGACTCGTCGACCATGTGCTGTCGCGCGAGACGTCAATGACGCTCGACCGTTTCGATCGCGTGCAGCTCGAAGACGTCCTCAGCGTGTGCCGCAACACCCCGACGCTGTCGGCGGCCGGACGTACGCTGTTCGACCACTCCCGCGAGAAGAAAAAGGTCGCCAACGACGCGGATCGGCTGCGGAAGTACCTGGCACGATTCGGCCTGGAGTGGGCGGACGTGAAGGCGCGCCTCGCGCGCTACGATCCCGTCATCGATGACGACGACTGACATCCCGGCCG
>CAZTCY010000123.1:0-6658 GCA_964612715.1 uncultured Nitrosomonas sp.
GCGCACTTCCAGGGTGCTCATGTCGCAAAAATAGCCAACAAGCTATCCCACTGATGGGGTAAGTTAACAAACGCTCGCACTTTATATCTGTAGAAGGTTTTAATGATGAACCCGATATCACAAGTGCTTTCACCCGTTTTGTTTTTACCGCACGGTGGTGGGCCATTACCGATTCTTGGTGACAAAGGGCATGAGAAGATGGTTTCTTTTCTGCAGAAAATCGCAAGTGAGCTGGGCAAGCCATCCGCGATTTTAGTCATCAGCGCCCACTGGGAAGAAGATCAGGCAACGATAACAAGTGGTCATCATCCTGAAATAATTTATGACTACTATGGATTTCCTGCCGAGGCCTACCAAATTCAATATGCCGCACCTGGCAATCCCGGGTTGGCGAATGAAATTTATACACTGTTAACAGCGAGCGGCGTACCGGCGAGACTCGATGAACAACGAGGCTTTGATCACGGCTTGTTCGTGCCGCTCAAACTGATGTTTCCGCAGGCCCGGATTCCTTGTCTCCAGCTATCATTGTTAAAGAATTTGAATCCTCGAATGCATATTGCACTTGGAAAAGCGATTGCATCTTTACGTGAGAGGAATATTCTGATTATCGGCTCAGGCATGTCATTTCATAATTTGAAAACATTTTTCTCGAACGAGATCGACAGCCGCAAAGAAAACGATGCATTTGATCATTGGTTGATTGAAACGTGCACCAATCCGGAGATTTTACCTGAAGCCCGTGAACAACGACTGATTGAGTGGGAAAAGGCACCGTTTGCCCGATTTTGTCATCCGCGAGAAGAGCACTTATTGCCTTTGCATGTTTGCTACGGCATCGCCTGTGCCGGCACGCCAATAGCAAAAGTTGTATTTAATGCGGAGGTGATGGGGAAAAAAGTGACGAGCATCCTGTGGCAATAGGATCGTGGTATTTTGATGCTGATTTCCATTGTTGGCCAATCAACCATGGGTATTTGAATTAACGTACAAAGTGCCAGTTTATTATCATCTCTTTGAAATACTGGAGAATCAGTATGAAAAAAACAAAATTGGAAAATGGGCTATTCGGTTTCCTGTTCACAGCCATTTTTGCGGCAAGCAACGCATGGTCAGCGCCAGATGAAAAAACCACTCCTGGATTTGCATGGAAAGATGGCGCAGAAATTTACGCCAAAATTTGCGCGTATTGTCATGAAGCCCATGTCGGGCCGCAAATTCGCAATCGCGAACTTCCAACAGCATATATCCGTGCAGTCGTTCGCAATGGCAGTCGGGCCATGCCGGCCTTTCGTCCTTCAGAAATCGACGACGAATCATTAGTCAAACTGGCGGATTTCATTTCAAAAAAAGAAGCTCAGCGTTAAGGAGGTCACATTCCATGGATGAAACGCGACGTAGCCTCATCAAGGGTATGCTCACTGGTGGAACCTTGCTGGCCTTCGGTATTCCCAGCATCATTCAAGCAACATCCATCAGCCAAACGCCTTCCGGTAGTACACAGAATTACCAACTGTTACTAGGCAATACTCCCATAGACGAAGCATTTGCCAAAGGTGCTCAGGCCGCATGCACCCGCTATATCAATTACCGTCAAAGCACATTACCGGCATTCAAATTAGAAAACGAGATATTAACCAGCCCGTTACGCATCTTTGATTTGCTGACGCAATCTCGGAATATGCGTTGGATTGCCGTCATGGATTACGCCAGTGCGGCCATATTCACTGAATTGGTACGAAATTTTGAAGGCCGCTTACTTTCACTGGGTTCACACATGTCTTCTTCCGGCAATGATGCTTCTATTCCGATGAGACATGTGTGGACTACCGCATCACCGGTGTACAGCGCCGGAGGACTGCTGGCCTCCCTGCTCACCGAAAATCAGCATAATTTCTCTATTGTTGAAAATTTTCTTGAACAAACATCGGTCGATCATGCAATGAAAGATTCATCATTAGCGGGATTTTCGTCTTATTGGCTGGCAGAGCAACCCGCAACTCATTTGCATTGCGCCGGAGTATCTTCGCTGGAAGCCAGTCAGCTGGTTGGCTGGAAAGCATCAGAAAATTGGAAATCAGTATCAACTCGGAGCGATGAATCTTCCACCGATCAAGACAAAACAGCGGCGGGTGCAACAATTGAACAGCTCCGATTTGACAACTGGATAGAAACTACCGGTTATGCGGTCGTAGCAACTGCATTGGGTATGAGAACGCATCAAGAATCTTGTTCCAGTCGCGCATTTGTGCGTCGATCGCAGCAGCGCAACCCGAATCATCAGGAATTATCAGGAAAACATTTCGTTTCGTTTGTAATCGACGTGTAGGGAGAACACAGCATGACCAGTCAATATATTGCATTGCCCAAAGGGGTATCGGAAAAAAACTTCGATGCGGCCATTCGTGATTTTCGCAAGGTATTGGGTGATGCTTCTGTGCTCACCAGCGCAGAACAGCTTGCACCTTACATTAAGACGATGATGCCAGTTCCTGATGCCAACCATACACCATCTGCGGCATTACTGGCCACAACCGTGGAGCAAATCCAGAAAATCGTTGCGATTTGCAATCAATACAAAGTACCGATCTGGATGATCTCCACCGGGAAAAATCTTGGTTATGGCTCGGCAGCTCCGGCAGAGCGGGGTCAGGTGGTGCTTGATCTCAAGCGCATGAATCGCATTCTCGAAGTGGATAAGGATTTAGCTTTTGCCTTGGTTGAACCGGGCGTAACGTATCAACAACTCTACGATTACATCAAAGAACGCAAGCTGGGCTTATGGCTATCCATGCCCGCCCCTTCCGCCATTGCGGGACCGGTTGGTAACACGCTGGATCGCGGCGTGGGTTACACGCCCTACGGCGAGCAATTTTTGTTCGCTTGCGGCATGGAAGTCGTGCTGGCGAATGGCGAAGTGCTGCGCACCGGTATGGGATCGATGCCCAACTCCAACACCTGGCAGGTATTCAAATGGGGCTATGGCCCCTATCTGGATGGCATTTTTACACAATCCAACTATGGTATCGTCACCAAATTCGGCTTCTGGTTGATGCCTGAACCACCGGCATTCAAGCCGTTTGTCATTCAATATCAGCATGAAGAAGATATCGTGGAGATCGTCGAAACGATTCGTCCGCTGCGCATCAGCGGTGTGATTCCCAATGCTGTGGTCATTGCCCATGCACTCTATGAGGCGCCCGTAAAAGCCAAGCGCAGTGATTATGTGTCCGGGCCGGGTTCAATTCCGGATGAAGCGGTGTATCGGATTATGAAAGATCACAAATTAGGGATCTGGAATGTATATGCCGCGCTCTATGGCACGCAGGAACAAATTGATGTGAACTGGAACATCGTGATGCAAGCATTCAGTCAATCAGGCAAAGCAAAAATCCTGACGGAACAGGAAGCAGCGGATGACCCTGCATTTATTTACCGTGCCAAGCTCATGCGCGGAGACATGACGCTCACGGAATTTTCGTTGTATAACTGGCGCGGAGGTGGTGGGTCGATGTGGTTTGCACCCGTCTCTCAAGCACGCGGCAGTGAAACCCTGAAACAAATGGCACTGACCAAGCAGATACTGGCCAAGTACGGATTGGATTATTCCGGCGAGTTCATCGTCGGGATGCGCGATATGCATCACATTGTCGACGTACTTTACGATAAGACTGACCCGGAGCAGACGAAAGCGGCTTACCAGTGTTTCGATGAATTGCTGACCGAATTCTCCGCACGTGGATATGGAACTTATCGCGTCAATACGGCATTTATGGATAAAGTCGCCGAAACCTATGGTCCGGTGCAAAGAAATGTACACAAGATCCTTAAAAAAGCATTGGATCCCAATGGCATCCTTGCGCCGGGAAAGTCAGGCATTCGCTAGTTTCATTTTGACTTTGGGCAAGAAATAACGATTCCAAATCGGGAGGTGCACGTGAAAAAAATCAAGGCAGCGGTTGTCCGTCAAAAAGGCGGACCCTTTCACATCGAAGACCTGATGCAGGATGATCCGCGATCCGATGAAGTGCGCGTCCGTATCGTTGCGGTGGGAATGTGCCATACCGATATGGTTGCGCGCGATCAACTCTACGAAGTGCCTCTGCCGGTGGTATTGGGGCATGAAGGCTCCGGTGTAGTCGAACAGATTGGCAGTCATGTGAAGAAAGTTGCGGTTGGCGACCATGTGGTGCTGACCTATATGTGGTGCGGCCACTGCAAGCCCTGCTTAGGCGGCGATTTGACCTACTGCGAGCATTTTTATGCGTTGAATTTTAGCGGTGCACGCGAAGACGGCAGCACGTCCACCTTTGATGCAAACAATACATCAGAGCCGATACACGACCATTTCTTCGGGCAATCGTCGTTCGGCACATTTGCACTGGTGCATGAGCGCAACATCATCAAAGTCCCGAAAGATGCGCCCCTGGAGCTTCTTGGCCCGCTGGGTTGCGGCATTCAGACCGGTGCCGGGGCCGTCATCAACGCACTCAAAGTCAGTCCGGGCAGCAGTTTTGTCGCCTTCGGTGGTGGTGCAGTAGGACTCAGTGCAGTGATGGCGGCACGTGCTGCCGGTGCTACAACCATCATTTCGGCCGATGTGGTTCCTTCGCGCCTGGCCCTGGCGATGGAACTCGGCGCAACCCATACTATCAATAGCCAGGAAACCGATCCGGTCGAAGCGGTTCGCAAAATAACAAACGGCGGCGCTGATTTCACGCTGGAATCGAGCGGACGTCCTGCGGTATTGCGTCAAGCCATCGATGCATTGGCAATCCGGGGAACATGCGGCATTGTCGGTGCCCCTGCCTTGGGTACGGAAGCGAGCTTTGATGTGAACGGCGTGATGACGACAGGAAAACGTATTATCGGAATCGTCGAAGGCGATAGCAAACCGGATCTCTTTATCCCGGCACTGGTTGTGCTTTATCAGCAGGGAAAATTTCCTTTTGACAAACTGGTCAAGTTTTATTCCCTCGACCAAATCAATCAGGCCGCTGAAGATAGCGAAAAAGGCGTCGCGATTAAACCGATCATTCGGCTGGTATCTTAGCGGATCCTGAGTTCCTCGCGCTCCGCTGATCATTATCAGTTGCGACGAACGCAGCAATGATACATTCACAATGTGAAAGCCTAATCGCGCCGGAGATCTGACACGAGTGCCCGGTGGTTCGGGGCGCGCCAAAGGCAGCTTCTTATAGTTAAGGGCTGGGTGACCGACCCCGCCGGCAAACCGGTTGCGGGAGCGGACGTTGAGATATGGCAAGCCAATTCCTCGGGACGCTATGCCCATCCGGATGATACCAACCCGGCACCGCTCAATCCAAATTTCGGGGGTTTCGGCGCGATAACAACCGGCACCGATGGGTATATTACAGTTCAAAACCATAAAACCGCGGCCTTATCCCATCACGCCAACCAGAACGGCCAGCACATATTCATTTCGACGTCAGGAGCCGCCACGACGAACTGATCACTCACATGTATTTCGAGGGTGATTCTTACCACAAGACGGACCCCTATCTTCAGAGCGCGCCCAATCCAGAAGCGTTGATCGTAAAGTTGAGCCCGCCAGCACCTGAGGATCCCGAGTTCCTAACGTACTATAATTTCCCTTTCGTCAAACGTCTCCATTCACTTTCCCAACTGCTGAATTGCTCTGCCGGCATCGGCATGCTCACCCAATATCCTTGCGCCACATCGCACTCCAGTGTTGCCAGAAGATCCCATACTGCCTGACTATCCACCCCTTCCGCCACCACTTCCAAATCCAGATTATGTCCAAGTTCAATGGTCGAGCGTACAATCACAGCTGAATCATTGTTTGCCACCATTGGCATGACAAATGACTGATCAATCTTAATTGAATCTACCGGTAGCTTTTGCAAATAACTCAAGCTCGAATATCCCGTGCCGAAGTCATCGATGAATAACCGGGTTCCGAGTTTCTTTAACTGGGTTAATGTCTCTAATGCAACCGATGGTTCTTCCATCAGCGTACTCTCGGTCAATTCAAACTGAATCAATTCCGGATTAACATTCCAAGTGGAAAATAGACCTTGAATACGGTCGACGAGCATAGGATCGTACAAATCATGTGCGGACAAATTCACTGACAAGGCTTGCGCTATCCCCATTTCATGCCAGGCATAACTTTGACTGAAAACCGCATCGAGCATCCAGTATGTCAAAGGCGTAATTAAGCCGGCATTCTCAGCGAGCTTGATGAATTCGATGGTTGATAACATGCCATGCACAGGATGCTGCCAACGCACCAAGGCTTCTGCGCCACACACACGCTGCGAAGCAATGTCGACCTTAGGCTGGCAATACAGCAATAACTCATTTTGTTCGATTGCTTGACGAAAATCTCCCATCAATGAAATACGCCGGGTGCATTCTTGTTCCTGCCCCCCCGTGTATAGGGCATAGCCGCCTCGAGCAGGACAGACATCATTAGTAGCGGCATTGGCACGCCGCAACAAGGTATCCGCTTCAGTGGCATGACCAGGATAGAGGGCAATACCTATGCTGACGCGCGGATCGACCATCAGACCAGCCACTTCCACGGAGTCATGCAAGGCATTGGCCAGCCGTTGTGCGGCTTGAATGGCACAATCAGCGCCTCCTCTGGGCAAGAGCAAAGCAAACTCGCCTT
>CAZTCY010000124.1:0-6605 GCA_964612715.1 uncultured Nitrosomonas sp.
ATACCGGCCTGTCACGCCGGGGGTCGCGGGTTCGAGTCCCGTCCACTCCGCCACAAACCGTTGCATGCATTCCGGTTAGAGTCAGTCGGTTTGTCAATCAGTCTTCAAAAAGCATCATTTCAAGATAAGCGCGATGTAATTGGAGGTACTACTCTTATAGTATGTTGCTTTGCATTGTCTTCGCACTCGCACTATATCTTCTCATTTATCCTGTTTTTTTCTTGAATTAACTTCGGATTTTTAGATCGTGTTTGATTTTGTCAATCGTAAAAAACGTATCGTTCAGTTTGTTTTGTTACTGGCTGTTTTGCCATTTATGTTCTGGGGCGTGGAGTCTTACCGCAGTGATGGCAAGGAAGGTTATGTTGCCATCGTTGACGGAGAAGAAATTAAACGTCGGGAGTTTGAACAGGCGTTGCGCGATCACCAATCGAGAATACGTGCCATGTTTGGCGGTAATTTTGACAGCACCATGCTGGATAGTTACGAAATTAAGGACTCGGTGCTTGAGCAATTGATTCAACAGCGTCTGCTGTTTCGAGAAGCAGTCAGTAATGGATTTACTGTGCTTGACTCACAATTGATCAATGAAATCGGTCAAATACCTGATTTTCAGATTGATAACAAATTTTCCAAAAAGCAGTATGAAACACTCTTGCGAAATCAGGGGTTGAGTCCGGTAGCGTTTGAATCACGCGTGCGCCAGGAATTATTGTTGCAACAATTACTGGATGGCTTCAGTGAAAACAATTTTGTTTCGAATCAGGCCGTGAACAAGATTATATATTTGAGCGAGGTACAACGCGAAGTCAGTCAAAAACAGATTAAACCGGAAGATTTTTTGACAGAAATTGAACCGACAGAAGAGGAAGTTGCTGCCTACTATCATGATCATCAGGAAGACTTTTATCTGCCGGAGCGTATTCGAATCGAATATCTTGTCCTGTCATTTGATGCGCTTGCCGAGAATGAGACTGTCAGCGAGGAAGCTGTGCTGAATTATTATGAAACACATCAGCAGGAATTCGGTCAGCCTGAGGAACGTAAGGCAAGCCATATTCTGGTTTCTGTGTTAGCGACAGCCGCGGAAGAGGAAAAGCAGCAGGCGCGTGAAAAAGCAGAGGATCTACTGGAACACGTGAGGCAAGATCCAGATCGTTTTGCCGCGCTGGCGGAGGAATTTTCAGATGATCCCGGTTCGGCAGGCCGAGGTGGCGATTTAGGTTTCTTTGGCCGTGGCGTTATGGTTAAAGCTTTCGAAGAAGCCATTTTTGATATGCAGCCGGATGAAGTTCGTGGGCTTGTCGAAACTGATTTTGGTTATCACATTATACAATTAACCGAGATTAAAGAGGCCACTACAGCAGATCTGGAAGAAGTCCGGGGGAAAATCGAACAAAAATTGAAAATGGAAATGGTTGGCAGTATTTTTGGTGAAGCGGTCGAGGATTTTAGTAATACTGTATACGAGCAGAATGACAGCTTACAACCGGCAGCAGAGAAGTTTGAATTGACGATACAGCAAAGCGACTGGATCACTAGAAATTCGGTTGAACCTGCTATTCTTGCCAATCAAAACTTGTTGGCAGCGGTTTTTTCTGATGATGCAATTGTGAATAAACATAATACAGTCAGTATTGAAGTAGCGCCGAATACGTTTGTTTCTGCGCGCATTCTTGAACATCGGCCTGAAACATCGCAATCATTATCGATTGTCCGGGACGAAATTGTCGAACGACTCAAGAAACAGCTTGCGGTAGAAAAGGCGCTCGAGCGTGGCGAAGAAATACTTGCTGAGCTGGTATCAGGTACGGCTGACACGATTGAATGGAGTGAATCCAAACAAGTATCCTATATGCAGCCGCAGGATATTGATCTGGATACGGTGCGCGAAATCTTTAAAGCCGATACCAGCGTACTACCGGCTTATATCGGGATTAAAGATCCTCAGGGCGGGTATAGTTTGATGCGTATCAGCAAGGTTATAGAACCTGAAATTGTGACTGAAGACAACCGTACAAATTTTAACAGGCAATTGCAGCAGATGATGGCGCAGGAAGAAATGTCAGCATATTTGAATGGACTGAGACAGCGTTATGATGTGATCATTAAACAGGATAGTTATTGATCGCTGACGTCAGGTATCTTGCGGTTCGGATGATGATACCCGACGACGGTCTGCGCTGGCACACAGCTGCGGCAGTTAAACGGTTAATCGGGAAGACTAAACGCGACAGTATTAAAACCGGCATCGACATAGGTAATTTCACCGGTAATTCCACTGGCTAAATCGCTACATAAGAAAGCGGCAACATTACCGACTTCTTCGATGGTGACATTACGCCTGAGCGGCGAGACGTGTTCAGTGTATCCCAGCAGTTTCCCGAAATTCCCAATGCCTGCCGCGGCAAGCGTCTTGATCGGGCCGGCAGATATGGCATTAACGCGTATCCCTTTCGGGCCAAGGCTTGAAGCCATGAAACGCACGTTGGCTTCAAGACTTGCTTTTGCCAGCCCCATGACATTGTAATTCGGCATAACGCGTACAGCACCCAGATAACTCAGCGTTAATAGTGCGGCATTTCTGTTTTCCATAAGCGGTAATCCTGCTTTAGCGAGCGCAGAAAAACTGTATGCACTGACATCATGCGCGATTCGAAAAGCATCCCGGCTGACACTCTCCAGGTAGTCGCCCGTCAATGCTTCACGTGGTGCGAAAGCGATAGAATGGATGATGCAATCCAGACCATCCCAATGTTTCTGTAAGGCTTCGAAGCACTGCGTAATTTCATTGTCGCTGGCGACATTGCAGGGGAATAATAAATCGCTCTCAAATTCGGTTGCCAGTTTCTCAATTCTTCCGCGTAGTTCTGCATCCTGATAGGTAAATGCAAGAGATGCGCCTTCACGTTTCATAGCCTTGGCAATGCCGTAAGCAATAGAACGGTTGCTGAGTAATCCGGTAATGAGGACACGTTTGTTATCGAGAAATCCCATAAAATTTCCTTGTAAAATTTTCTGTAATCATGAATTATAGCCGAAGCGGATGGACAGTTGAATGCGGGCGTTGCTCAACAGGTTGCTTCCGGGCGATCCGCTCGAACCTTTCGATGTCTCAATGTGATGGCTTCCCTATAGTGTCGTAGCCGTCCGAGCGGTAAAACATTGTATAAACAGCTGAATGCATCGCTAAAGTGACGGATTAATATAACTTGCTAAATGTTGTGAAAATGATAAGAAAAACCGGTGCTCTTTTTTTGATCTGCAGTGCGGTCGTTTTTCTGATTGGATGCAGCGGTCAAACTATTTGGAATAATCCACATTCTGCATCGGAGGCCGGTCAAAATATTCTGTACAGTGTTTTTACAGAGCGGCCAAAACATCTGGATCCGGTTCAATCCTATAGCAGTAACGAAATTCAGTTTACCGCGCAGATATACCAGCCGCCACTGCAATATCACTATTTGAAGCGGCCTTTTACATTAATTCCGGGCACTGCAGTCGATCTGCCAATCGTGTCTTATTATGATCATGACGATCAACAGCTATCGGGCGATACGGAAACAGAAGCGATCGCTTATACGCAGTATGAAATTTCAATCCGACAGAATATTTTTTATCAACCGCATCCGGCATTTGCAAAAAATGAAGGGGGAGACTGGTTATATCATCAACTCAGCGATCAGGACGTTGCTGCTGTGTATACATTGTCGGATTTTGCGGAAACGGGTACGCGTGAACTGACCGCGCATGACTACGTCTATCAAATCAAGCGTCTTGCGCATCCCAGGCTGCATTCGCCAATCTATGGACTGATGGCTGATTATATTGTGGGCTTGCGCGATTACGCGGCAGAATTAAGAAGCGCAGAGCGTATGGCGCCAGAACAGGAAACGTTTCTGGATTTGCGTAACTATTCGTTGCGCGGGGTTAAAGTAATTAATGACTATACCTATCAAATCAGGATCAACGGTAAATATCCGCAGTTTATCTATTGGCTGGCAATGCCCTTTTTTTCGCCCATACCTTGGGAGGCAGATTTGTTTTATTCCCAGAAGGGATTGATTGAAAAGAATATTACATTGGATTGGTATCCTGTCGGAACAGGCCCTTATATGTTGACAGAGAATAATCCGAATTTGCGCATGGTGCTGGAAAGAAATCCTCATTTTTACGGAGAATTCTATCCTGCAGAAGGCATGCCGGGTGATTTGGAAAATGGATTATTAAACGATGCGGGTAAGCCCATACCGTTTGTAGACAAAATAATCTATACACGCGAAAGAGAAGGTATTCCACGCTGGAATAAATTTTTACAAGGCTACTATGACGCATCAGGCATTGGCTCGGATAGTTTTGATCAGGCCGTGCAATTAGTGGGGCAAGGCGAGGCGACCGTAACCGATGAAATGGCGGCGCAAGGTATAAGACTTGAAACTACTGTGGCAGTGTCAACATTTTACATGGGTTTCAATATGCTTGATCCGGTTGTAGGTGGAACACGTGAATCGGCACGGAAACTCAGGCAGGCGATTTCAATCGCTGTGGATTATGAAGAATATATCTCGATTTTTGCCAATGGAAGAGGATTGTCGGCGCATGGCCCGATTGCACCTGGAGTGCCTGGATATCGATCAGGTAAAGAGGGTATGAATCCGGTGGTTTATGAATGGGTGGATGGAGAACCACAACGCAAGTCTCTGCGGATTGCCAGAAAATTACTGGCAGAAGCCGGGTATCCGAATGGTATTGATCTAAAAACAGGATCACCGTTGATATTGTACTTCGATGTCGTGGCCCGCAGTACGGAAGACAGATCAATACTGGATTGGATGCGTAAACAGTTTCAGAAGTTAAATATTCAACTGGTCGTCAGGAGTACGGACTATAATCGCTTTCAGGATAAGATTCGCAAAGGTAATGCGCAGATATTCGAATGGGGCTGGCATGCCGATTATCCGGATCCGGAAAATTTTCTTTTCTTGTTGTATGGGCCGCAGCGGAAAGCAGGTAATAGCAGTGGAAGTTCTGCCAATAATGCGGCCAATTACGAAAACGCGGAATACGATCGATTGTTTGAGCAAATGAAGGACATGGAGGATGGTGTTCTCAGGCAGGAAATCATTGATCGTATGGTCGATATACTGCGTCATGATGCGCCTTGGTTATGGGGTTATCATCCGAAAGATTACGGGCTTTATCATGCGTGGTTTAAGAATGTGAAGCCGAACAGAATTTCAAATAATAATATGAAATATTACCGTATCGATGCCGTGTTGAGGGAACAAAAGCGGCATGAATGGAATGCGCCTGTTTTATGGCCTGTTATACTGCTGTTCTGCGTGATTATGAGCAGCTTGTGGTCTGCCGTACTTGCATTCCGCAGGCACGAGAAGAGCGCTGCGATCAAAAACGTTGAGTCACTGTCAACCTGAGATTGAAGTAAAGTACATTCATGCTGAGTTATATCATTCGACGCATTTTGTATGCTGTTCCAATTCTGATAGGCGTAAATCTTATTACATTCATGCTGTTTTTTGTTGTAAATACGCCTGATGATATGGCGCGCATGCAACTGGGCGTCAAGTATGTTACGCCGGAAGCCATTGAAAAATGGAAAGCCGAACGGGGTTATGATAAACCATTGCTGTTTAATGAAGAACGGGATGGCTTGAGAAAAATTAAAGAAACTATTTTTTTCGAAAAGTCGATAGCCATGTTTGTTTTTGATTTTGGGCAGTCAGATGAAGGGCGTGATATTGGTTTTGAAATTAAATCACGCATGCTTCCAAGTCTGGCGATTGCTTTGCCGGTGTTTGTGCTGGGATTGATCGTCTATATCACATGTGCTTTGATCATGGTGTTCTTCAGAGCCACCTACATCGATTTCTGGGGATTGGTTCTGTGCGTGGCTTTAATGTCGATATCAAGTTTGTTTTATATTATTGCCGGTCAGTTTTTAATGAGTAAACTGTGGCATTTGGTTCCGATTTCAGGATTTGGGGGTGGGCTGGATGTGGTCAAGTTTCTGGTTCTGCCCGTTATTATCGGTGTTGTCAGCAGTGCCGGTGCCAATACGCGTTGGTACAGAACTATATTTTTAGAAGAAATGGGTAAGGAGTATGTGCGTACAGCCAGAGCAAAAGGGCTCGGCGAACATCTGGTGCTCTTTCGGCATGTGCTTAGAAATGCAATGATACCTATCCTCACGGGAGCAGTGGTTGTTGTGCCGCTATTGTTTCTCGGCAGCCTGATCGTAGAATCATTTTTTGGGATTCCCGGGCTTGGCAGTTACACGATTGATGCCATAAACTCACAGGATTTCGCTGTTGTCAGAGCAATGGTGTTTTTGGGATCTGTTTTGTATATCATGGGCCTGATATTGACTGATATTTCATATACTTTTGTTGATCCAAGAATACGGCTGGGCTGAAGGCTGGATAGGTGTCGTCATGAATATCTTCATTAATTTTATCAGGCTAATATCGGTTTATTACTAATAAGTAATTGACTTATTATCGCGATATATTCATAATCACCGGTTTCGCTTGGAGGGGTTCCCGAGCGGTCAAAGGGATCAGACTGTAAATCTGACGGCTCTGCCT
>CAZTCY010000125.1:0-6483 GCA_964612715.1 uncultured Nitrosomonas sp.
CGTTGGAGACTTTGATGCCCCAGGCTTCGGTCTGTTCGTCGAGAATTTTCTGGATATCGTTGTTGAGTTTGTCGCGGCTGGCGAGTATTTCATCGAGTTCATGCTGGCCGAGAACGGATCGCAGTGTGGTTTGTGCGAGCTGGCTGGTTGCGATATCGTAATTTTCCACCTGGATAATGGCGCGTTCCGGGTTGATGACGCGGAAGTAGATGACCGCATTGACTTTAGCGGAGACGTTGTCGCGTGAGATGACATCCTGGCTGGGTACGTCCATGACGATGGTTCTGAGGTCGACGCGCACCATGGTCTGAATGACCGGAACGAGAATAATGAGTCCCGGGCCCTTGACCTTCCAGAACCGGCCGAGCTGGAACACGACGCCGCGTTCATATTCGCGCAGCACTTTGAATGCGCTGGCAAGAAAAAGTATGGTGATGCTCAGAACGATGAATAGGATTTCGATCATTTTAATTCCTCCTGGGATTGGTGGGCTGTGCCTGAATCGGGCTCGATGTACAGAATCAATCCATCCATGGCAACGACACGGATTTTTTCGCCGCGTTTAAGTGGCGTGTTGCTGCGTGCTTTCCATTGTTCGCCATGTATGCGTACCCAGCCCTCTTGTTCAAAATCGTCCATGACGGTTCCGGTGCCGTGCACGAGTTGTTCTATGCCGCTGACAACCGGGCGCTGCCGGGCTTTGATCGCCATGCCAATTACCAGCAGAAAGAATGCGGCCGATAGCACAGCGAATGTCACAATCAGCGGTATGGAAACACCGTAGCCGGGAACGCCGGTATCCAGCAGCATTACGGAACCGATAACAAAAGCAATCATGCCGCCGATGCCGAGTGCGCCGAAACTGGGCACGAAGGCTTCGGCAATCATGAATGCGATGCCGACCAGCAGTAATGCCAGTCCGGCATAATTAATCGGCAGGACCTGGAATGCAAACAGCGCCAGTACCAGGCAGACGGCGCCGACCACACCCGGAAAAATGGCTCCGGGATTGGAAAATTCATAGATTATGGCGTATATCCCGATCAGCATCAGGATGTAAGCAATATTCGGATCGGTGATAATGGCCAGCAGGCGCGTGCGCCAGTCGGGTGCAAAGTGTTCGATGGTCAGCTGCGCGGTGGATAAGGTGATGTCATTGCCGAGTACATTGACCGTGCGCCCGTCGATTTTGGATAACAGATCCGGAATACTGGTTGCGATCAGATCGATAACACCATGCGTTAATGCTTCTTCCGCTGTCAGGCTGGCTGCTTCGCGGACTGCCTGTTCGGCCCAATCGGCATTGCGTCCGCGCATCTGCGCCAGTCCGCGGATATACGCCACGGCGTCATTGACGAGTTTGCTGGTCATTGGGTCTTTTATAGGGTCTTTTTTTGCCGCAGTCTTGGCATCCTCATTTTCTTTCTGATTGGTGCCGGATTCAAGCGTGCCGGAACTGCCCGGCATGCCGCCGATCTGCACCGGCGTTGCGGCGCCCAGGTTGGTGGCGGGCGACATGGCAGCGATGTGGCTGGCATACAGGATGTAAGTGCCTGCACTGGCGGCGCGTGCGCCACTGGGCGAAACAAAGCCGATGACAGGCACCGGTGAGGCGATAATGTTGCGGATAATTTCACGCATCGAGGTATCCAGGCCGCCGGGCGTATCCATTTGTAGAATGATGATTGTGCTGTTCAATTCGACCGCTTTACTGAAGCCGCGTTGCAGATAATCCTGAGTGGCGGGGCCGATGGCGCCATCAATATTCAGCCATAAAGCATTGCCAGGCTTCTGAGCGGACAGCAGCAGAGGCCAGCAGAACAGGATCAGCAAAATAATGGGAAAGCGATATATATTTGAAGAACCGCGCATGTGTTTTACCTGCATGAAAAAGTTTGTCCGGGATAGATTCGTCATGATGCCAGCCATTGTGCCAGTAATTGTTCACGATGCAGCGCCAGCCATTGCAAGGCGATGATTGCGCTGGCCGAATTGATTCGGCCTGTTTTTAAGTAATTCAGTGCTGTTTCGCGTGAAACGGCATGTACTTTGATATCTTCGCCTTCGTCCGTTACACCATGGATGCCGCCGGCATGCGTTGCGTCAACCCGGCCGCAGAACAGCGCAATGCGTTCGGTCATGCCGCCGGGACTGACCAGATAATCATATAATGGAACCAGGTCGGTGATGATGCAGCAGGCTTCTTCCACGCTTTCCCGTTTGACGACATCTTCCGGGGCCTCGTCTGCTTCGATAATGCCCGCGATAATTTCCGTCAGCCAGGGGCCGCCGGGGGCTTCCAGCGCGCCGATGCGGAATTGTTCGATCAGAATCACTTCATCCCGGACCGGATCATACGGCAATACTGCTGCTGCATGGCCACGTTCGAACAGTTCGCGCGTAATGGGTTGGCTCCATTCACCATTAAACAGGCGGTGACGCAACCGGTAGCGGTCTATACGGAAAAAACCTTGGTAACACGTTTTTTTGTCGAGAATTTCGATCGTTTTGCAGGTCATTGTTTGCTTTTCCGTTGCGGAATTCTTTGCTGTTCTAACATCACTTTGAAAGTGATTATAAAACAATCAGACCGGTATCATTGGGATGAAAGGCATCCACTTGCATGATTCCGGCAGCAGAAATTGCGGGTGGGGAAGCTTTTTTCAGGGTTGTGGATTGAAAAATGGAAAACATGTGATGCGTTATCATGCCGTTTTCCTGACATCGTATGCTTTCCCGATTCTTCGTGGCAGACGGATTGGGGAGCACGAAGAACCGGGAGGGTTGATGCTTCGGATGGCTTCAGTCAGCCGGATAACTGAATTAACCGGCAACCACGGTTGCTTCGATTTCAGCGAACGTTTTCGCCACTTCGGTCAGCGGGATGATGTGTCCCAACTGTTTCTCGATTTGTGTCAGGGAAAACAGGCCGCAGATCACCGGCAAGCCGTCGCTATCTTCGTCCACGACCAGCGTATGCTGGCGGCCGGCAGCACAGAGGCTGGCGATGATATGGCCGACTTTGGCGCGGCGTACTTCGTCTATCGTGATCGCTTCAAGACTGCCGAGCGGTGTCATGATGTCTGCAACCATGATTTCACTGTGCTTCAGTTGCCGGTCCTGGTTAAAGCGCATGGGTTTTTCGCCCAGAATGTCTGTTGCGGTGATAACGCCCTGCAAGGTGTGATCCGCAGTGAGGACGAACAGGGAACGGACGCCACGCTGCTTCATGTACATGTTTGCCTGGTCGATACTGGTTTGTGGCGCAATGGTCGCTACGTGGCTATGCCGCAGGTCCGTCATGATATCGAGCGCGGGGGATCCCAGCGTGACACGTTTTGCGGGTGCGGATTTAAAGACACGGACGGCGCCGGATAGGCGTTGCGCGGGTAGTGCGTGATATTCAGTCATTACAGAATCCTCCTGGATAAATGGATGGATGAGAACATGAATATGGAGGGCGCTTCAAAAAACTGCTGTGTGGTATCGGGTCGCGTTGCGCGGATGTTCGCCTGTCGATCTTGATATGTTTTGCATCCTGCGCTCCGTGCATCTTGCCATCCGGCCGCACGCTGCGGTTTTCGAGGTGCCCTGGAATCATAATAAAAACAAATGACATTACTGGCTTGCGGGTCATTTGTTCGATACACACTCTACGCCGATCAAAATAGCGGGTCAATCATTTTGTTGCGCTGTGTCAATGACAAAAAAAGGGAAAGATGACAGGTAAAGCTGAAGTAAATATATTCTATGATTCAATCGGTTGTGTTGTTTTTCAGTTGCGCGATGATGACTGCGGTATCCGGCCTGATGCCGCGCCAGAGGTGGAATGATTCGGCGGCCTGTTCGACCAGCATGCCGATGCCGTCGGCCAGATATTGCACGCCCTGTTGGGCGGCGTATTTGAGAAAACGTGTGGGTTCTTTACTGTACATCATATCGTAGGCGAGCGCCCCGGCTGCGAAAATTCCGGCGGGCAGTTCGGGCAGTTCATCATTCAGGCTGGCGGTAGTGGCGTTGATCACGATGTCAAAATGTGCACCCGCAAAATCCCTGTAGCCGCCTGCGCTGATCTGGCCGTAAGCGGCAAACTGCTGTTGTAAATCCAGCGCCTTTTGCGGCGTGCGGTTGGCGATGGCCAGTGTGGCCGGCTGTTGTTGCAGCAACGGCAGGATAACGCCGCGCGATGCGCCGCCCGCACCCATCAGCAGTACGCATTTGTCCACGATGGGTATGCGCAGGTTTGTGGTGATATCCCGTATCAGTCCGGCACCGTCGGTATTGTCGCCCAGTAGGGTGTTGTTTTCGAATTTAAGTGTGTTGACGGCTTGCGCGATTCTGGCGCGTTCGGTCAGTTCGGTCGCGAATCGGCAGGCTTCCAGTTTGAACGGTACGGTGACATTCATGCCTTTGCCGCCTTGCTGACGGAATGTCCCGGCTGCGCTGATGAAGCCATCCAGCGGCGCAAGAATGGCGTCATAGCGCAAATCCTGCCGTGTCTGCCGTGCGAAGGCTGTGTGGATCAGCGGCGATTTGCTGTGTGCAATAGGGTTGCCGACGACGGCGTAGCGGTCTGTCATAACGGAGTGTGAGCGATCATTGAATTATTGGCTGGTCAGTGTATCCGAGCGTGCAAATACCCAGGTGCGGGTAATGTGCAGAATATCGGTATCCCGACTGATATCCGGCGGAAAAGGTGCGAAACCGTTTCTTCCGGCCAATCTGACAATCCGGATGGCGGCGTCATCCAGTATTTTAACGCCGGATGAGCGGTTAATGCCGATGGATTCCAGGCTGCCATCCGCACGGATGCCGACTGTGAGTTGCAGGTTGCCATAGAGTTTCTGCCTTTTTGCGTCTTCCGGATAGTTCAGGTTACCTATGCGTTCAACTTTAAGGCGCCAGTCCTCGACATAACGCGCAAAGCGGTATTCTGTGGTGCGCGCACCGACAAACTTTCTTTTCGGACGTTTTTGATAGGCTTCGTGATCCTCGGCAATCTGTGCTTTGAGGCGCGCGATATCCAGACTACGTTGCAATAGATCGGTTGCATCCGGTTGTTCAGGCTGTTTTTCGGGTTGAGTCTGGTCGGTATCGGTGAGCGGAATGATGACTTCACTCTGCAATGCGGTCATCAATTGCTGCTCTTTTGGCTCCAGCTTTTTGACTTTTTCATCCGCAATGAGATGATCTACAGCCGGTTTGTTTCTGGGGATAATTGGAAACGGCGTTTTTGCGTGCCGGTTTTCATCGATATTGCCGCCGCCGTCAAGATTGGACTGCGCGAGTAATTGGGTGTCGACAGGTTTATTTTCAGTTTTGCTGTTGACCAGCACGACTTCCAGGGATGTGGCGATCCGGTTGAAATCGGGTGCCGGGAATTCAAATGTCACACCGAACAATACCGCAAGATGCAGAAGAAAAGACAAGGCCAGTGCTGCAGGCAAACGCTCCGTCTGCTTGCTGCTGTGAGCGTCAACCGTTATATATGTTTGTGTGTTGCTCGCG
Source organism: uncultured Nitrosomonas sp. (assembly GCA_964612715.1). Classification (GTDB taxonomy): domain Bacteria; phylum Pseudomonadota; class Gammaproteobacteria; order Burkholderiales; family Nitrosomonadaceae; genus Nitrosomonas. Next base: position 5,509 of record CAZTCY010000125.1, read on the forward strand.
ACTGACAAAGTGATGTAATCAGGTAAGTAAAAAAGAACTGTGTGATATTTTAGGGCAACAGCGGATCAATTGTCATATAAAAATAGGTGCGAAGTGCAATATTTTGTTTATTTCCGGGGCCTGTCAGGATCCCAGTTTTTCAACAAATTTGGCATGGAGTGTGCGATCCAGTAAATCGATATGCCCGATTTTCAGTCTGACGAAACTGTCCGGTTCCAAGTGAGGTAATGACGGTACCCGCATGAAAAACGGCATGCGTTCAAACTTGACGAGATTCTCCCGGATGACCTGCGCATGGATAGTCTGGATATTCTCCTGCAATATCCAGCGCAGGCACCAATACTGTTCCATGGCGCGCTGGAAATCGCCATAAATGCCGTGAACGAGCTCAAAATCGCGCATGGCAATCAGCAGATCGTCGCTCTCACGAATATACGGCGGCGAATCATTGCGTATCATGGCGATGAGCTGGCGCTGGTTGATCATATCGATGTAGCGGCGTAATGGCGAGCTTATCCAGGTATATTGCGAAACACCCAGACCCTGATGGGGGGCGGGTGATGTGCTCATTTTGACTTTACCGTTGCCCTGGCTGCGATATATGGCGGCGATATTGGCTTGAGCCAGTTGCTTGCCCCATTCCGCATTTGCGAAAATCATGAGTTCGGAAACGACTTTGTCGATGGGCGAGCCGCGCCTGCGTTCTCTGATCGTGACATGGTTGTCTGAGACTTCGAAACTGTAATCGACTTTGTCGTTGTTGGTGTCGTTTGCTTTGCCGCGCACGGCTTCCATTTTGCCTGCAAAATGCCACAACAGGCGCAATTCGCTTATAAAAGGAAAATCGGTGTCAGTGCCGCTGATCGTATTTTCGTTAAAATAGGCTTCAAGCGTGTCATGCCGCAGATTTTCTTCAATTTTTATTTTTTCGATGCGGCTTTCAACATGCGTGACCGTATAATCGTCGGCAACATC
>CAZTCY010000126.1:0-6440 GCA_964612715.1 uncultured Nitrosomonas sp.
GCCGGCCCAGTCGCAGGGCCGGACCTATCGACGCCAGCACTCCGCCAGCCAGCAGCACCCCGGCCGCCGCGAGGTAGCTGCCGACATCCGCGGCCGTGACGCCGTACAGCAGCGACGTACTCACCGAAAGCAGCCACCAGGCGAGGCCTGTGCCGAGCGTGACCCCAGCCGCGACCGTCATGGTGCCGTAGCGGATGAGCAGGCGCCGCGCCTGGGCCGGCGTCGCGCCCAGCGCCATACGGATCGCAACTTCATGCGTCCGGGCCACGGCGACATGACGAATGAGCCCGTAGATGCCCGCCAGGGCGAGCAGGAGACCAAACGCGGCGTAGACGCCAGCGACGACCGATCGAAGGCGTGTGGGGGCGAGTTGCAGGTCGATGGTTGCGCCGAGTGGTGCAATGTCCATCACCGTGCCGCCGGCAGCTTCGATCATCGAGCCCACCTGCGGGATCGCTTCGATGCACTCGGTGGCGCAGCGCATGACGACATATGCGCTCTTCGGTTGATTCAGGGGAAGGTCGTCTGTGAACGGGCTGTACAGGCTTGCGTCGCCGATTCCGGGATAGAAGCCCTCGGTGTCTCGCGCGTGACGGATGTCGGGCACCATACCGACGACTTCCCGGACGTCGTTCGCCGACATTCGCAGTGCCTGACCAACAGGGGACGTGCCGGGCCAGAGTCGTGCGGCCAGGGTTTCACTGACGACGACGGTGCGTGCGTCGAGGCCGTTGAAGCCGCGACCGGCAAGCACGGGAATGCCCATCGCATCGAAGAATCCAGGCCCGATATCCATCGTGAATGTCGGCGTCGCGTTGTCGCCGACGAAAAGCATGCGGCCATCGTTGACGATCGGCAATGATGGCCGCACGACAGCGACCGACGAGGCAACGCCGGCGCCGCTGGCCGCGCTCGCGACGACATCGACGGTTGCCGTCACCGAAGAACCAGCGGGCACGACGAGGCGCGCCGTCAGTACGGGCGACGGATCGAATCCGAGCGCGAGGCTGTTGGCCGCCAGGAAGGTCTGCGCGGCCACGCCCGCGCCCGTCAGCAGCATCATGGCCGCGGCCACCTGGACCACAACGAGCGTTGCACGGAGACGTCGTCCGCGGCGCGAACCGCGCTCGGCGGCTCGATGCGACAGCAGTGTCCAGTCCTTCCACGCGACCGACAGCAGCAACGGCAGCAGTCCGACGCCGAGGCCGAGCACGGTGCCGGTGCCGAGGCCGATTCGCAGCACATCCTGAACCGCATCCAGGCTCGCGAGATAGGGCGACACCGGTGCGAGCACGGGGCGCGCGGACGTGAGCAGCAGCGATCCGGTCAGCCCTCCAAGGGCACCGGCCGCGATGCCGATCAGCACGGACTCGACGCTGAACTGCGCCACGAGACGGTCACGCGCCGCGCCCAGGCTGGCGCGAACGGCGAGCTCCTGGCGGCGATCGAGCACGAGGTTCAGGAGCAGCGCCGCGGCATTGGCGGACGCCATCACGAGAATCGCGAGCGTTCCGATCAGGAGCGCGAGCAGAGGCGCGCGGAATGGTCGCGCCAGCTGTTCGGCGAGCGGCACCAGGCTGAACAGCTCGAAATACGAGACGCCGGTCTTCGGCGTGTGTTCGGCATTGAGGCGGGTTCCCAGCGCCTGGATGTCCCGCCGCGCGTCATCCGCCGTGGCCCCGCCTGCGAGCCGCGCGTGTGTGCCGCCGCCCACGTGGCGCACTGGTACGATCCGCATCTCGCGCGCCGCCATTTGGGATCGCGGAAGCCAAACCTGCACCGTGTGCCGGAACGCGTCGTGCGCTGGCAGGATGCCGACGATGACGACGCGAGTCTCCGACAAAGTCAGTTCGGTGCCGACGACCGCAGGCGATCGGTCGAATCGACTGGTCCAGATCGATTCGTTGATCACGATGGGGACAGGCGTGTCCTCTCTGAAGTCGGACGCGGCGAGCGTGCGGCCGAGCAGGGGGCGCACGGGGAACAGATCGAGGAACGCGGGTTCGATGAACGCCGTCTCGACGAGGAATCGGCCGGCGCGCGTGTCGAGCTCCGTCAGCCCGGAATGCCAGCGGGTGATCCGTTCGAGCGAGCCAGCCTGACCCCACCAGTCATTGAACGTCCATCCGAGGCCGGGTTCGGTGAGTCCGCCCAGGCTCACGATGCGGTCGCTGCCGGGGAGGCGAATCGGTCGCAGAAGGAGGGCGTCAGCAATCACGACGGCCGTCACGAACAGGCCCGTCGAGGCGCCGAGCACGAGCAGACAGACTGCGATCGTGGCCGTGCTGCGACGGAACGTCCGCCACGTGTCTCGCAGTGACATTCGACAGGCGTCGACGATTTGAGGGCGCCACAGCTCGCCGCTGCGCTCGTTCTGCAGCGCGACGTTCCCGAGCTCTCTCCTCGCCTGCGCCCGGGCGTCAGCCTCCGTCATGCCGCCGTCGACCAGGTCGTCGACGCGCTCGGCGATGTGCGCCTGCATCTCGCGTGTGAGGTCGTCGTGTTGTCGCCACCAGCGGAGCCAGCGCAGGCGGCTCATGATTCACTCGCGCGCATCACCTTGGTGATGCCGAGGAGCAGGCGATCGAAGGTCGACACCTTCTGCTCGAGCTGCTTGCGGCCGGCGGCCGTGAGTTTGTAGACGCGCACCTGCCGGTTGCGCGCCGAGACGCCCCACTCGGCCGACAGCCAGCCGGCTTTCAGCATGCGCTGGAGCGCAGGGTAGAGCGAGCCTTCCTCCACGCGGACGAGCTCGTCGGACGCCTGTTTGATGGCCTGCGCGAGCGCATAGCCGTGGAGCGGGCCGCGTCGCAGTGTCTGGAGAATCATCATCTCCAGGGCCCCGGGAAAGAGCTCGTCGCGTTTTGTCGATGGCATCTCAATACCTAGTCAGAGGATGCCTAGACTAGATCTGGATGGGGCCGGCGTCAAGCGCTACCCCGGTCTGAAGAACCGGGGCTCCATATTCCGTTCTGCGGGCGCGCGCGCCGGTTCAGGGTTGTTAAAGTAGCTACCAGTAGCTACCATGAGAGGTATGCGGGCCGTTGGCATCAAGGTGCTCAAGAACAAGCTCAGCGAATACGTGCGCGTCGCAGCAGAAGGAGAGACGGTGCTCGTGACCGACCGCGACCGTGTGGTGGCAGAACTCGGTCCGCCGCAACGCGGCAGATCGGAGGACATCAGTGACGCCCTGCTGGCCGACGTCGTGCGCCGTGGCTGGTTGCGACCGCCAGTGGTCACGTCCGACGAACTGCCGGCGCGCCATCCTGTTGCCTCCCTTGCGGACGTGCTGCAGGAGCTGACCGACGACCGCGGCGATCGATGATCTACGTCGATACCTCCGTTGTGCTCGCTGAACTGCTGGCAGAGGACCGCCGTCCCGATCCGGTGTTCTGGCACGAGACACTCGTATCGAGCCGCCTGCTGGAATACGAAGTGTGGACGCGGCTCAACGGCCGCCGGCTGGGCGGCTCCCATGGCGACGCTGCGCGGCAGATCATCGGGCGTGTCGCCCTCCTCGAACTCGTGCCGCCGGTGCTCGCCCGGGCGCTGGAGCCGTTTCCCCAGTCGATACGCACATTGGATGCGCTGCATCTGGCAAGCGCGCTGTACCTGCACGACCGCGCTCGGGGCATGCGCCTGGCGACCTATGACGACCGCCTCGCCGCTGGTGCGTCGGCGGTGGGCATCACCGTGTACGACCTCGACGCGCGCGACCGATAGGGATCAGCCTTCCTTCAACACCACATTCGGATCGATTCGCGCCGCCCGCCGGGCCGGCAGCAGGCACGCCGCAAGGCCGCCCGCGAGCAGCAGCACTGCGGCGACGACGAACGCGACGGGATCGATCGACGACAGACCTTCGACGACCGTCACGCTCAGGATCTTGCGGATGAGTGTTGCGGCGCCCAGCGCGATCAACAAGCCCTCGACCACCGGACGCAGGCCATCGCGCAGCACCATGCCCGCAATCCGGCGAGCCGTCGCGCCAAGCGCGACGCGCACGGCCAGTTCGCGCATGCGGAGTGACACAAGGTGAGAGAGCACGCCATAGAGGCCGGCCAATGCCAGCAGAAGCGCGAACGCCGCAAGACCGTGACCGATGGTCGTCGCCGTCCCCAGCATCACACGCTGGACGGCGCCAAGCCGCACGCCGTCGCCGATGAATGCCGTCGCCAGCAGCGGATCGGCGGATCGTATGGCCTGACGCAGTGGTTCGACCGGCACGCCGGACACGCCCTTGGCAAGGAACATGAGACTGGGCGAGTCGTGCTGCGACAGCGGCAGATACACCTCGCGTCGAGCAGCGCCCTGCTGATCGACGCTGCGCGCTGGCACGACGCCGACGACACGCATCGACACGGATTCGAGGTTGCGCTCTCCTGCCACGTCAGTCATGACCTGCAGTTGCTGACCCGCTACCATCGTGGCGCCGAAGAGATCGTTCGCGAGCGAGTCGCTGATCACGATGACCGGCTCGCCCCCCGCGCGGTCGTCGTCGGTGAACACACGTCCTGACACGGCGGTCACGCCGAGCAGTGAGAACATCTCGGGCGTGCCGGTCACGGTCGCGACCGACGTGCCCTGGTTCGTCGACGACAACGGCTCGTCGGGCCGCGTGACGGTCGTGCGCCGGTAGGTCGGCAGCAGCGCTCCGTCGTGTCCTTCGAGTCCGATGATCGCGCCGGCCATGCTGATCTCCGGCATGCGCCGAAGGTCCGCCAACACCTGCTCCGCGATCTGGCGCGTACGCGGCGCGTCGTATCCCTGCTGGCCGAAAGGGACGGAGGCCGCAGCGAGCCCATCGAGTTTTGGCCCGGGGGCGAGCAGCAGGCCCGGCAGTACGCGCGACGCCGAGAATGCGATCAGGAAGAGGCCGACCGATACGCCGACCTGTACGGCAATCAGGTTGCTGCGCCCGCGCCAGCGGGGGACCGTCGTGTCGCTGCCCGATGCCATCGTTTCGCGCAATCCGCATCGCGTGAGCGACCACGCCGGCAACAGACCGGCGATGACCATGCCCGATACCGTGACGATGAACGTGGTCGCCGCGATCGCCGGCGTGAGCGTGACGTCTGAGAAGTACAGTACCGTCGCCAGTGACGTGTTGGTGGTCACATGTCCGACGATGGTGTCGAGCATCCAACTGGCGGCTGCCAGCCCGACCGCGCCGCCGATCGCGGCAATCACGACCGCTTCGCTCGCCTCCTCACGGACAAGCCTCGCACGTGTGGCGCCAAGCGCCGATCGCACGGCGAGCGCGTTGCGTCGCGCGATACCACGCGACAGCGACAGGTTCGCGAGATTGGTGCAGGCGATGAGGAAGACGACCAGCGGCAGGCCAATCAGGATGCGTCCGACGCCTCGATCCGGGCCATTCCGATCGGGAAAGGCGGGGCCGACCGACCAGGCGCGCGGCTCGAGACTGGGGTTCTCGAACGCCGGGAGCGGATGCGCTGCATTGAGCCGGCGACCGATGAGGCCGAGTTCGGTCGTGGCCCGGTCCGGTGCGATGGCAGGGTTCAGCCGGCCGATCGTCCGCAGGAATCGTGTCGAGCGATCGGCTGCGTCGAAGTCGCGGATCCCGCCGCCGATGGCGTCCGACAACTGCGGCGCCATGCTCAGCGGCACCCAGAAGTTCACCTGTAATGCACTGCCGCCGCCACTGACGCCCTTGAACTCCTCGCCTGCCACTCCGACGACCGTCACCGGGCTGCCCGAGAGCATCATCGACTGTCCCACGGCACGCTCTGCGTCCCCAAAGAACGCGCGCGCCGTGGTTGCCGCGAGCACCACGGCCGGTGGCGCCATCGGCGCGTCGTCGGCCGGCGTCAGCATGCGACCCAGCATCGGCCGCGGGCGAAGGACCGTGAAGTAGTTGCCGCTGACGACTTCGCCCCAGGCCAGCTGCGTCGTGCCGTCCGCGCTGAGGTTCGTGATGACGCGGCTCCACGCGGCCAGCTGCGCGAAGCTCTCCTGACCGTTGACGATGTCGCGGAAGTCCGGCCGCGACAATGGCCGCTGCCACCCGTGCTCCCGGATGTCGGAGAGGCTATGGCGATCGGCAATGCCGTAGTCGACGCGCAAGAAGTGGTGCACCACCGAGTAGACCGCCGTCGTGATGCCGATCGCGAGCGCGAGCGTGGCGATCGAGAACAACGCGTATGCCGGGGCCGCAGCCAGACGGCGCACGGCGTGGCGGAGGTCACGGACAACACCCGACGCGAATGTCACGCCACGCATGCGCAGGACTCCTTCCGAATCGATCGAGGATGGCGACGCACTATAACAGAGGCGTACGTCGCCCGGAAGGCCCTGGACTTGACGGCGGGCGCCAACTGTCATACTGTCATATGACAGTTGGCTCATGCGCTTCCAGCTCAATCTCAAGTCGGGTAAGCCGGTCTACCTGCAGCTCGTCGACCAGGTGAAAGCGGCCG
>CAZTCY010000127.1:0-6424 GCA_964612715.1 uncultured Nitrosomonas sp.
GGGTGGAGAGATTCGAACTCCCGACATCCTGGTCCCAAACCAGGCGCGCTACCAGGCTACGCTACACCCCGAAAAAGCAGCCGACACTATACTCTTTCATACGTCATACGTCAATTTTTAAAACTAAAATTCTATACCCGTCGCATGGAATCAAAAAAATCAGAATTATTTTTGGTTGCTTTAATTTTATCCAGGAGGAATGCCATAGCATCCATATCATCCATGGGATGAAGTAATTTGCGCAGTACCCAGATTTTTTGCAACATTTCAGGCTCGATCAGTAATTCTTCCCTGCGCGTTCCGGAGCGGTTGACATTGATCGCCGGGTAAATTCTTTTTTCAGCCATGCGTCGATCCAAATGGATCTCCATGTTGCCGGTTCCTTTAAATTCTTCATAAATAACATCATCCATACGTGAGCCGGTGTCAATCAATGCCGTGGCAATAATTGTCAACGAGCCGCCTTCTTCAATGTTGCGCGCAGCTCCAAAAAACCGTTTTGGACGCTGTAAAGCGTTCGCATCAACACCACCGGTCAGTACTTTGCCCGAAGCTGGCGCTACGGTGTTATAGGCGCGTGCCAGGCGAGTAATGGAATCGAGCAGAATGACGACATCTTTTTTGTGTTCCACCAGGCGTTTGGCTTTTTCTATCACCATATCCGCCACCTGCACATGTCGCATCGCTGATTCATCAAACGTCGATGAAACGACTTCTCCTCTGACAGACCGTATCATGTCAGTAACTTCTTCAGGGCGTTCATCAATGAGTAAAACCATCAGAATAACATCAGGATGGTTAGCCGCAATGGAGTGAGCAATATGCTGCAGCATGACGGTTTTTCCCGATTTTGGACTGGCTACGAGTAAGCCGCGCTGTCCTCTTCCGATCGGTGCGATCAAATCAATAACACGTCCTGTGACATTTTCCTCAGCCTTGATATCGCGTTCAAGTTTTAAAGCGTTCGTAGGGAACAGTGGTGTCAGATTTTCAAAGAGAATTTTGTTCTTGGAATTCTCTGGTGGCTCGTTATTAACCTTATCAACTTTTACCAATGCAAAATAACGTTCTCCATCTTTAGGTGGACGGATTTCGCCATCAACTGAATCGCCTGTGTGCAGGTTAAAACGCCTGATCTGACTCGGTGAAATGTAAATGTCATCAGGGCCGGCCAAATAAGACGTGTCCGGTGAGCGCAGAAAGCCAAAACCATCCTGTAAAACTTCAAGCGTGCCATGGCCATATATGCTTTCACCTTTTTTCGCCTGATTTTTCAGTAATGCAAAAATCAAATCCTGCTTTCGCATTCGGTTGGCACCATCAATTTCATTAGCGGTAGCCATTTTAACAAGCTCGGTTACATGAAGGTTTTTAAGATCAGATAAGCGCATGAAATAGCTCTTTGAAAAAAACGTAGAAATTAACGCAAAAGATGAACGTCGGAAGGAAAGTAACTACTGACGGGATCGTATATAAGAAAAAATGATAGAAAGAAATTAAGCGAGTGATTTAATTCGCAGTCTTAAATCAGTCTATCAGCCAACTGATTTCTGCAGAAGCTTAGCGGCTTTAGAGATGGCTGTCAACAAATGCGGTTAATTGTGATTTCTGTAATGCACCGACTTTTGTGGCTTCAATGTTACCGTCCTTAAATAACATCAGTGTCGGAATACCGCGAATGCCGTATTTCGCAGGTGTGATTTCGTTGTCGTCAATATTCAGTTTTGCGACTTTGAGTCTGCCTTCGTATTCGCTGGCAATTTCGTCCAGAATAGGCGCAATCGCCCGGCAAGGACCACACCACTCGGCCCAGTAATCGACCAGCACCGGTAGTGATGACTGCAATACCTCCGTTTCAAAATTCTCATCGGTAACGTAATGAATATGCTGACTCATATATTCCTCATTAAAAATTATGATCTATATTGGTGTGTAAGTAACGAAATGATGTAATTAGATTAAGGCTGTCGGCCTCATTTCAAGATGAAATTCATGTAAAACAAATATATTTTCTTAAATCCCTATGCTATATAAAAATGGGTTAAAAGGGAAGTGTCCATTATGCATATAATTGTTGCCTGATGTGCAATTACCGCGAGCAGGCTGCCATTGTAACATCGAAGGCTTCTATGTGTTGTTGAATGATAAAATACCCGAAATAAAAAATAACCGGTTTTTTTTCAATCGTTGTTCACTGATTGCATTGTTTTCTAAATAAATGACACCTGTTTATTGGCAACTGGCTACACATGAATTGACTGTTAATGATCCTGTGATGGGTCAGCTGATACAGCAGTATGACGATGTTGTACTCAAATCGCATGGTAATGCTTTTACAACACTTGCGCGCTCGATTGTCGGTCAGCAGATTTCTGTAAAGGCTGCTGAGTGTGTTTGGCAAAAAATGACCCATGTCATACCCGATATTTCGCCTCAGGTCATTCATGGTGCTGATGAAGAGCTGCTGCGGCAGTGCGGATTATCGTACAGAAAAATCGGTTATCTTCGTGATTTGTCGCTTCATTTTATGACGGACAGACTGAACGTATCTGAATGGAATGCAATGGATGACGAAGCATTGATCCGACAGTTGGTTCAAGTCAAGGGTGTCGGTCGATGGACCGCCGAAATGTTTCTGATTTTCCATATGTTGCGCCCCGATGTTTTGCCACTGGATGATATTGGCCTACAGCGCGCTATCAGTTTGCATTACTTTGATAGTCAAGCGGTGAGTAAGAAAAATATGCTTGAACTGGCGCAGCAATGGAAACCTTGGCGTTCCGCAGCAACCTGGTATTTATGGCGCAGCCTGGATCCTTTGCCAGTGGAATATTAACAAGGTTTTGCAGGATACCAAACGTGTAAAAGAAACACTGTATTTTCAATCTCTGCCTCGAATTGGCGGCTGATCTTAATAGATGCGCAATATTTTTATACCGCAGTGTGTCTTATATGGGAGTCAATAATTTCGTGTTATTGAAAAATCGGCAAGCTGTATCAAGCATTCTTTATACTCAGAATCGGGTAAAGAAGCGATGGCTGACATCGCAATTTCGATTTCGTTTAGCGCACATTTTCTGGCATAGTCCAACGCGCCGGTATCATGGATGATTCCGAGCACAGGTTCGAGGTTATCAATGCCGCCGTTTTTAATCGCTTCCCGAATTAAACTGACTTGTTCTGCGGTACCTGTCCGTATGGCATGAATCAGTGGCAGTGTGGGTTTTCCTTCTGCCAGATCATCGCCAAGGTTTTTGCCGGTATCCTGATGATCTCCCGAATAGTCCAGAACATCGTCAATAAGTTGAAATGCGGTACCCAGGTGCATGCCATAAACAGCCATGGCTTCTTCGTATTCGGGTGTGGCATTGCCAAGAATAGCACCCAATCGGCTGGCGGCTTCAAAGAGTTTTGCAGTTTTGAAACGAATCACCCGTAAATAGTTTTCTTCATTCACATTGGGGTCGCGACAATTAAGCAGTTGCAGCACTTCACCTTCGGCGATAGTATTTGTGGCGTCGGCTAGTACTTGCATTACACGCATGTTGTCAACTTCCACCATCATCTGGAAAGCGCGCGAGTATAGAAAGTCGCCGACCAAGACGCTCGCTGCGTTACCGAACAGGGCATTGGCGGTTTCCCTGTTGCGGCGCATTTCGGATTCGTCGACGACATCATCATGCAACAGCGTTGCTGTATGGATAAACTCGACGACAGCGGCAAGATTGTAATGATGTTGTCCGTTATAACCAAAAGAGCCGGCGGACAGAACAACAAGCGCAGGGCGTAAGCGTTTGCCGCCGCTGCTAATAATGTATTCACTGACTTGCCGGATAAGCGCTACATGGGAATGCAGCTTTTGTCTGATGACTTCATCCACGATGCCCATGTCCTGGGCAATAAAGCGCCTGATATGATCTATTGACACGATGTAACCTTGAAGAAAACGTTATGTTAGAAATGACATACTTTTGTGTCAAGCACAAGATAAAACCAAAATAATTTCGCTCCACAAAAGGTATTTGCTTATGTATAATGCTCGGTTCTGTATTAAAGAGATTGTGTGGGGTTTATTTATGTATGCGGTTATAAAAACCGGTGGCAAACAGTATCGTATCAAAGTTGGTGAAAAACTGAAAGTTGAACAGCTTGATGCGGAAAATGGTAGTGAGCTTGTCATTGATCAGGTATTAATGATTGCCGATGGCGATAAGGTTTCAATGGGAACGCCGCTCGTTGCGGGCGCTAAAGTAAGTGCTACCGTACTTGCGCAGGGGCGGCATGACAAGATTCGTATATTTAAAATGCGTCGCCGCAAGCATTACCAGAAACATCAGGGGCATCGCCAAAATTACACTGAGATCCAGATCACTGGCATTTCAGCTTGAGCGAATACGTGTTAAAAACTACGGATAAGGTTTTAGGAGTTTAATCATGGCACATAAAAAAGCGGGCGGCAGTTCCAGAAATGGCCGCGATTCCGAGTCGAAACGATTGGGTGTGAAGCGTTACGGCGGTGAATTGATACCAGCCGGGTCGATTATCGTCCGGCAGCGCGGTACCAAGTTTCACCCGGGTATTAATGTAGGCATCGGCAAGGATCATACTTTATTTGCGAAGATTGCCGGTGTTGTGAAGTTCGGTGTCAGAGGCGAACTGAAGCGCAAGGTAGTTGATATCACACCAGCATAATCAATTCTTGAAAAATTTTTGCTAAAAATTTTTATCACAACTTAATGTATATCTAAAAGCCCTGTCTTAGTTGATGGGGCTTTTTTATTTATTCAATTCAATGATATGTGTTGCGCCATGCTTGAGCATGGTTGGGTCCGGACGGTATGAAGTTTATAGACGAAGCAACGATACAAGTATTTGCCGGTAAAGGCGGGGATGGTGCGGCCAGCTTCCGCCGCGAAAAATTTATCCCAAAAGGCGGGCCCGACGGTGGTGACGGTGGAAGTGGTGGAAGTATCTACGCTGTGGCTGACCGCAACATCAACACATTGGTTGACTATCGTTATGCACGCATGTTCCGTGCCAAAAATGGACAGAACGGCCGTGGTTCGGATTGTTATGGCAAAGGCGCGGACGACATCGTACTGCGTATGCCGGTAGGCACCTTGATCACCAATACCGTCACACATGAAGTCGTCGCCGATCTGTTGCATCATCAGCAGAAGGTCTTGCTGGCCAAGGGTGGTGTGGGCGGTTTTGGTAATCTGCATTTCAAGTCCAGCACTAATCGTACGCCGCGCCAGTTTACCCATGGGGAAGCGGGGCAGGAATCCGAGTTGAAGCTGGAACTTAAAGTGCTGGCCGATGTGGGCTTGCTCGGTATGCCCAACGCCGGAAAATCAACACTGATTCGCGCTGTTTCGGCGGCGCGTCCTAAAGTAGCCGACTATCCATTCACAACATTAAAACCTAATCTGGGCGTAATCAGGATTGATTATGATCGCAGCTTTGTCATGGCGGATATTCCAGGCCTGATTGAAGGCGCGGCAGAGGGGGCCGGCCTGGGGCATCGGTTTTTAAAGCATTTGTCACGTACCCGGTTATTACTGCACCTGGTCGATATGGCGCCGTTCGATGAAAATGCGGATCCGGTTCATGCAGCGCAAGCATTAATCGCGGAATTGCGTAAATTTAACGAAGCTTTGTATTTAAAACCGCGCTGGCTGGTATTGAACAAGGTCGACATGTTACCGGAAGAGCAGCGAGACCAGATCTGCAAGGCATTTATCCAGAAACTGGAATGGACAGATAAATATTTCATGATTTCTGCGCTTACCGGCGAGGGATGCCGGCAGCTGACCTACGAAATTATGGATTATCTGGAGCAGCATTTACCATCAACCTACGATAATGACTAATACAAACGCGTTGCTATCATGCTAAGAGAAACGCATCGTATTGTGATCAAAGTGGGCAGCAGTCTGGTCACCAATCAGGGAAAAGGGCTGGATCATCCTGCATTGACGGATTGGGCGAAACAGATCGCCCGGCTCAGGCACATGGGTAAGGAAGTCGTTCTGGTTTCCTCGGGCGCCATTGCTGAGGGTATGCAGCGTCTGGGTTGGAGCACACGGCCTCATGCCTTGCATGAACTGCAGGCTGCGGCGGCTGTCGGGCAGATGGGACTGGCGCAGGCTTATGCGTCCTGTTTCAGTCACCATGGTCTTCAGACCGCGCAGGTATTGCTGACCCATGAAGATCTTTCCAGCCGCAAACGGTATTTGAATGCGCGCTCCGCACTCATGACGCTGATGAAGCTGGAAACAATACCCGTCATTAACGAGAATGATACCGTTGTGATGGATGAAATCCGGTTCGGTGATAACGATACATTGGCTGCGCTGGTGACTAACTTGGTCGAAGCGGATGCGCTGGTGATATTGACTGACCAGGCCGGGCTTTTTACCAG